>JBIHZT010000188.1:0-6875 GCA_044240265.1 Luteolibacter sp.
GGGACAACTCAAGCAGGAGATCGTCCGCGAGAGAATCGATCTTCTGCCAATTCCCGTGGAACGGATGCCGCGGCTTCTCGATTCCTTCCGATCCATTTTCCACCGGTGATCCGAGGGTCAGGAAATTCTCGCCATACCGGCCTACCACCGCTCCAATTTACCCATGGCATGGCGCATCGAAGAGCAAGTCGTCCGCGGGGAAATCGACAACCGCACGCCCGGCCGCGTGGTCGGAAAGATCTGGCTCGTTGGGCGTGACGAGGCGGTGGAACTGGAGCTGCAGGGAAATCCATGGCGCGACCTCGCGGGGCATCTGCTGAAGTTCTCCAATCCGGAGGCGAAACAGGGCGATGGCTCCGGACTCGCAGCCTATCAGGAAGGCAGCGTCGGAGACATGACTGCCTCGCGCAAGGTCAAGGTGCCGGAATGCACGATGGACGAGCTGATGGAGTTTTACGAGGCCAAGCAGCCGTTTCCGTGGCACTGGGGAAACTCGATCTATCTGGAATGGTATAGCACCACTAACGGGCGGGTCGTCATCGAGGCCGCACACTATCAGCTCGAACTCGACGCGGAGCCAGCGTGGATCCTGACCGGAGAAGAGGAGGCCGCCCAACAATCCGCAAGCGCGGAGGCGATGACGGACTTCATGGAACGGATCGGTGCGGCCGTGAACGCGGCGGCGATGAAGGACGATGACGATCGACCGCAGTCACTGGAAGAAGCCCAGGCCGACGCCGAGGATGAGAAGATGCAGTTGCTGTTGGATCGAGTGACGGCGCGGCTCGAACGTGGAGAACTCGACATCATGGACTTCGACCAAATTTATGCCGAGGAACGCGCGCGTTTGATGCGGGAACGCAGCGAGAAGGATCCGGAACTCACACCGGAAGAAGCGGAAGAACGGCGGCAATGGATCGAGGAAATGAATGCCGTCGCGGAAGAAGCGCTCGCCGATCTCGAAGCCGAGAAGTGGAAGGGTGAGAACCAGTTCGAGGAAAAGCGCCATCCGCTGGTGGAGGAATGCTGCGATCTAGCCATCAAACTTTACCATGACGTCCAGAACGCCGGATGGGTCGCGGAGGACAAGCAGCACGAGCACCCGCTGCGGGAAATCGTCAACAGTGTGAGCAGCGCCAGCGCGAAACTTGCCGGAGCTCTTGGCATGGCGACCCGTTTCGACGAATGGCCGCCGGATCGGGACATCGCCGGAAATGTCATCGTCCGCCTCAAAAAGGCGCGTGGCTACCTCCGCGATGCCCTCAGCGGCCTCGAGTCCGCGGAAGAGGAAGCCCTAGCCACTCCGAAGTGGCGGCACCAGACCCGCATGAATGTCATCGATGTGCTCGCGCAAACGGACGAACTACTTCGCGAGGCACGCGAGGTGTTGGATGACGGCGTTGATGACGATCTTGGGATTTTCTGAGAGCGGGTCACAGACCGGAGCTAACGCTTTTGATCTCGATTTCCACCGCCTTGCTCGTCGGCGTGCCGCTGCCCTCCGCCTGGCTGCCGACCGGGACCAAGACGTTCGCCTCGGGAAAATACGCGGCGGCGCTGCCCCGCGGCATTTCGTAAGGGATGGCGGTGAATGACTCGGCGGTGCGGCGCTCGTCGCCCCAGATGCTGGTGATGTCCACCTGGGAACAAGGGGCGACGCCTCTTTCCCGGAGATCCTCGGGATTGACGAGAATGATGCGGCGGGCGTTGGAAATCCCCCGGTAGCGGTCGTCCATGCCGTAGATGGTGGTGTTGAACTGGTCGTGGCTGCGGAGGGTTTGCAGGACGAGGCGGCCGGGCGCGGCCTCGAAGACATCCATGGCGGCGAGGCTGAAGGAGGCCTTGCCGGTGGGGGTGTCCCAGACTCGGTTTTTCGCGGGATTCGGCAGATAGAATCCGCCGGAGTCGTTGGCGCGGTCAGTGTAATTTCCAAACCCAGGGATGACGCGCTCGATGAGGCTGCGGATACGGTCGTAGTCCTCGGCGAGCCAAAGCCATGGCACCGGACTTGTCGCGCCATCCATGGCGGCGGCGAGACGGGCGATGATCTCCACTTCGGATAGAAGATCGGGAGAAGCGGGTGATAGCACGCCGCGCGACATCTGGACGACACCCATGGAATTCTCACAGGTGACGAATTTCCCGTCGCCATCGCGCTCGCTGCGGCCGAGGCAGGGCAGAATGAGCGCGGTGCGCCCGGTGACGAGATGGCTGCGGTTCAGCTTGGTGGAGACGTGGACGGTCAGCTCACAACGACTCAGCGCGGCGGCGGTGTATGCGGTGTCCGGCGAAGCCTGGAGGAAATTCCCGCCGAGCGCGAAGAAGACCTTGGCGGCGCCGGCATGCATGGCGTGGATGGCGGCGACGGTGTCGTAGCCATGCGCGCGGGGCGAGTGGATGCCGCATTCCCGGTCGAGGGCGGCGAGGAAGGACTCGGGCATTTTCTCGAAGATGCCCATGGTCCGGTCGCCCTGGACATTGCTGTGGCCGCGGACCGGACAAAGGCCCGCGCCGGGTCGGCCGATGGCTCCTAGCAGGAGATGGACGTTGACGACCTCGCGGATGGTGGCGACGGCGTTCCGGTGCTGGGTAAGCCCCATGGCCCAGCAGGTGACAAGCTTGCGACCGCCGTCCAACAACTGACTGGCGAGGGCGCGGATCTCATCCTCCCCCAGCCCGCTCATGCGGATGATTTCCGGCCACGGGGTTTCCTGGACGAGGCTGCGGTAGGCCTCGAAGTCAACCGTATGAACGCGAATGAAAGAGGCATCCACCACGGTGCCGGGATGCGCGGACTCCTGCTCTAGCAGCGCCTTGGCCAGGCCTCGGAAAAGGGCGAGGTCGCCATTGACGCGGACGCGGATGAATTTCGACGCCAGCGCGGTGGCCCGGCCGAGCACGGTGGCCACCGGATGCTGCGGGTGGATGAATCCGACCAGGCCGGCCTCCTTGAGCGGATTGATAGAAACGATCCTCGCCCCGCGCTTCACCGCGGCCTCCAGTGTGCTGAGCATGCGCGGATGATTGGTGCCCGGATTCTGGCCGACGCAGAGAATGGTGTCGGCGTTGACCAGGTCATCGAGCGTGACGGTGCCCTTGCCGACGCCGATGGCGTCCTTCATGGCCAGGCCGCTGGACTCGTGGCACATGTTCGAGCAGTCCGGCAGGTTGTTGGTGCCGTAGCTACGGGCGAAGAGTTGATAGAGAAACGCGGCCTCGTTGCTGGCACGGCCCGATGTGTAGAAAACCGCCTCGTCCGGCGATGGCAACGCCTTGAGATGCTTGGCGATGATTTCGAACGCATCCTCCCACGAGACCGGCTGATAGTGCGTGGATCCCTGGCGCAGGATCATGGGCATGGCGATGCGGCCCTGGCGGTCGTGCCAGAGGTCGCTTTGTGCGGCGAGATCGTCGATGGAGTACGCGGCGAAGAACGCGGCGTCCGCCAGCTTGCGGGTGGCCTCCGAGGCTAGGGCCTTGGCGCCGTTCTCGCAAAACTCGGCGAAGGAGCGATCGCCATCCGGATCCGGCCAGGCACAACTCGGGCAGTCGAAACCGCCGGCCTGGTTCATTTCCAGCAGACCACGCGTGCCACGGAAAGGGCCGGCCTCGCGCAGGATGGAATCGAGCGACGAGGTTACCGCCGGTATGCCTGCGGCCCAGGATTTGGGATTGGATAGAACAAGATGGTCATCGTCGTGCATCGAGCCACAAACAAGCCGAGGCAAGGCGGGTTTTCAAGGTTCAAACCGTCGCCCCTGCAAATCCCATGGTTACTTGCTCACACTCACCCGCCCGAATCTCACAGCGGGAACCGACGTGAACTCCCGGTCATCCACCATGCAGCGCTCCCAGACTTCATCGGTCCTGATGAAGTCCGCAGCCTGCGTCGGCTGGGACCAGGTCTTGAGGTTGCGGGAAAACCGGGGGACATGGGTCAGCCCGCGCCCGTGATCCAAACCAAATGCCCAATCCTTCGCCACGCCTGACAATTAGACGAAGTAAGTATCCTCGTGAGAGTATGGCGGCGCACAGCAACAGAGGAACCGGAGCGGCTCGATGGCGCGGATCCGGTGCCAGGCCCCGGGCGGAATGAGGACCGCATCCCCGGCCGCAACCTCGCGCGCCATTCCATCCACCTCCATCACGCCACGGCCTTCGGTCAGATAGTAAAACTCCTCGCTGAGCCGATGGTAGTGCCGCTCGATTTCCGCCCCGGCGGGCAGACTCGCTTCGGCAAGACTTTGATGGAAGACCGGCGCGTTGGATAGATCCAACAGACTGCGGATGGTCGAGCCATCCTTGGTGGTGAACGGGTGCTGCTGCTCGCGATTGCGGATTTCCATGGCGTAAGGAAATCACCGGAACTGCCGCAGATCAATGCCTGCGTTCAGGGTTGTGGGAAGCGGCTCCACGCCTAACCTGCACCCCGATGCCGATCCGCAAAGTCATTCCCGAGCTGCTGGACCACCTCCCGGCGGACGATCCACGGGCCCGCCGCAGCCGCACCGACCTCCGCCGCATCAATTTCCTGATGGGCAACGAGCGCTGGGTCTGCCGGACACTCCGCCGCTTCCCGGAAGCCGCCGGACGTGGGATCGTCGAGATCGGCGCGGGCGATGGGAAACTCTGCGAAAAAATCGTCCGCCTTTTCCCACAATCATCCATGGCCGCCTACGATCTCGCACCCGTCCCGGCGGATTTGGAGCTGCGGGTGACGTGGCATCGCGGCGACATTTTCGAATTACCGCCGCCCGCCCCCGGCGGAGTCCGCGTCGCCAATTTATTTCTCCATCATTTCGAAACGGAATCCCTGGCCGCTCTCGGTCGCTGGCTCGGGAACGCCGACCTGCTGGTGTTCAACGAGCCCGACCGAGCTCGACTGCCCCACCTGCTCGGCGCGCTGATGCACCCGTGGATCAACTCCGTCACCCGCCACGACATGCACGTCAGCATCACCGCCGGATTCGCCGCCGGAGAAATCCCGCGCCTGCTCGGACTGGACCCCGCCGTCTGGCGATTCCGGGAAACTTCCACATGGCGCGGGGCCAGACGCGTGATAGGCTGGCGGACTTGAAGCGGGAAATCACCATCGCTGGCGGCGGCCTGGCAGGCTTGTCCCTCGCCTCCGCCCTGCGGTTGCGCGAGGTTCCAGTGACCGTTCTCGAAGCGGGAACCTATCCGCGCCACCGCGTCTGCGGGGAATTCATTTCCGGCGTGACTGGCGAAACCCTCGCCGCGTTGGGAATCCACCCACTGTTTGCCGATGCCCGGCAGCACCGGACGCTCGCCTGGCATGAATCCGGACGCCTGATCCATCGCGACCGGTTCCAGCAACCCGCACTCGGCATTTCCCGCTATCTGTTGGATGAACGGCTCCGGCACCATGTCGGGGCGCTCGGCGGAAAAATCCTCACCCTTCACCGCGCCCGGCCCGAGCCGCGTGAAGGCCTCGTCTGGACCGCCGGTCGCCGGCCGCGCAACGGCCCGTGGATCGGCCTCAAAGCCCACGTCCGGAACCTACCGCAGGCCGCCGATCTGGAAATGCACGCCGGCACCAACGGCTACGCCGGACTCGCCGGCGTGGAAGACGGCTGGACCAATGTCTGCGGCTTGTTCCGCCTCGACCGCACCGTCACCGCCAGCGGCGGGGATTTGCTCCCGGCCTATCTGGCTGCGGGAGGAAATCTCGGACTCGCCTCCGCGCTGCGTGCCGCCGAGTGGCGCGAGGGATCGTTTTCCGCCGTCGCGGGATTCGAGCTGGGCCGCCAGACTCCCCTGCCCGGCCTGCTCGCGCTCGGCGATGCGGAGAGCATGATCCCACCGTTCACCGGCAACGGCATGTCAATGGCCTTCCAAGCGGCGGAATGCGCCGTCGGCCCGCTCGCCTCATGGTCGCGCGGCGAACAATCGTGGCAAGACGCCGCCAACACCGTGCGCGCGGCGGTGACGCGGCGGTTCCGCCGCAGGCTCGCGGTGGCGGGAGCGCTGCATCCGGTCCTGCTGGACGCGGGTGGCAGATCGCTGTTGCAAAGCCTCGCCTCCGCCCGTCTGCTGCCTTTCCAACCGATGCTGGCGCTGATCCGCTAGAGACCCACCCCACCCATGTATCTCCGCTCCCTCGCCACCGCCGTTCCGCGAAATTCATTCACCCAGGAATCCTGCTGGAGGGCGATGCTTGAGGGGGATTTCCTCGCCTCGCTCCGGCCCCGCTCCGCCGGGTTGATGGAAAAAATCCTGACTAACGGCTCCTCCGGCATCGAGCGCCGGAATCTCGCGCTGGATTCCATCAGCGACTCATTCGACCACGGCGCGGAGGACCTCAACCGCAACTTCGAGCGCGAGGCGCCGCCGCTGGCCAGCGAGGCGCTGCGCGACGCCCTCAAAAAATCCGGCCACGTCGCGGCGGACGTGGACGCGCTCTTCATCTGCACCTGCACCGGCTATCTCTGCCCCGGCGTGAGCAGCCACGTCGCGGAACAAGCCGGCCTGCGGCACGACGTCTATCTGGCGGATCTCGTCGGCCTCGGCTGCGGCGCGGCCATCCCGATGCTGCGCGCCGCCCACGGATTTCTAGCAGCCAACCCCAAGGCCGTGGTGGCCACCGTGGCCGTGGAAATCTGCTCCGCCGCCTTCTTCGCGAACGATGATCCCGGCGTCCTGATCAGCCTCTGCCTCTTCGGCGACGGCGCGGCGGCGGCCATCTGGACCGGTGAGGGCTCACCCGGCGACTGGCAGGCCGGCCATTTCACCACCACCCATCGCCCGGAAGAACGGGAGAAAATCCGCTTCGTCAACTCGTCGGGAAAATTGAAGAACCAACTGCACCGGGCGGTGCCCGGACTGGCCGGCGAGGCGGTGGCCGAATTATACGC
>JBIHZT010000189.1:0-6873 GCA_044240265.1 Luteolibacter sp.
AACGCCGCGCTCAAATCGCTGCGCGTTCGCATCCCCGGACTCGATGCCACCGCCGCCGCCACCGTGCGGGCGAATGGCGCGGCCGTCGCCGATCTGGTGCCGGTCGAGGGCGAGCAGGGGCTTTGGGAAATCCGCTTCCAACGCGGTGTCGCCGGGGAAACCAGCGTGGAAATCGAATACCAGCGCGCCAGCAAGGACGACAGCGGCGAGTTGATCCAGCCCATCGTTTTGGAGCAGGTCCGCCAGCTAACTTACTTCGTCGCAATCCGCGCCGGTGGGCGTTTGGAAGTGGAAGCAGGGGCCTTGCCACGCGGTTGGCAGCGGGCGGATTGGGCGGTCGTGCAATCGTCGCTCGGTCAGGTCGCCGGGAATGTCGCGCCGTTGATGGCCTTCCGCGTCGCCGATCCTGAAGGTCCGCTGCCGGTTGTTTTGAAACGCCATCAACTCGCCGAACTGCAGAAACTCCGTGTCGCCGAGGGATTGCTAACCACGCTCATGTCGCCGGATGGAGACGCATTGACCGCCGTGGATCTGAAGATGCAGGTCGTCGGAAAAGGCACCCTGCGTCTCAAGCTGCCGAAAGGCTCCGCGCTGTTCAATGTGCTCGTCAACGAAGAGGGTGCCACGCTCGTCCGCGAGGGCGACGAGTGGTTGTTCTATGTCTTCCCATCACCCGAAGTGGGCCGACCCGCCAACGTGCGCTTCGTTTACTCGGCGGGAACGCGCAAGGGCAAGCGGTTGGAAGGCCCGATTCTCAACGTGCCGATGGAAAACCTCACGTGGCGCGTGCTCGTGCCGGAAGGCTGGACAATGACCGACCACGGCGGCGACTTCGATTTGAAGCAACAGGCTGCGATGGGCTCCTTCAAGCTGGAGGACTATCAGTCATTCGTGCAGAGCAAGAAACAGAGTGATTCGGAAAGCGCCGTCGCGCTGCTGGATCAGGCGAACTCGTGGCTTCAAGCAGGAGATCAGGAGAAAGCCAGCAACGCCTTCAGCAACGCCGTGCGCAGTAACCAACTCGACGCCGCGTCCGGCGAGGATGCCCGCGTCCAGCTCCGTCAGCTCAAGACCCAGCAGGCGGTGTTAGGACTCAACACCCGCCGCCAGAAGCTAGCCATCGACAACCGCAGTGCTGTCCCTCAAGCCGCGAGCACCCAGCTCGACCGCGCCGCCGAGGCGAACCCCGTGCTGCGTGGAGGTTACAACTACGATCCCAAACAGTTCGACCGTTTTCTCGAAGGCAACACCGCCGACGAAAACGCCGCGCTCAAGGAAATCGCTAATCGCATCGTCATCCAACAGCTCGCCGCCGAGCCCGCGCCAGTCGCGCTCGACGTCACGCTGCCGGAACGCGGCACCGTCCTGACGTTCGGCCGCAGCGTGCAGGTGGACGGCCAGCGGCCGATGGCGATCACGCTTGATCTCAAGCGTGCGGGCGGTGGATTTCCCTGGTTGGGTTTACCGCTTTGTTTGTTGCTGGGAGGATTGGTGGGTGCGAGGCGGATCAGGCGCGGATGCTAAGTTCAGTATATGATTCGGAATGCTTTAGCATTTGGAATGATATGATTGATTGAAAACTTTCGTTGCACTCCGGAAAGGAGTCTGTATAGGATCCTAGGGTGATTTCTCGTCGAAAAATCATCCTCGATTCGTTAACGCCTCCACGCCGGATGGCATTCGTCGGAGGTTATGTGCCCCGACAGTGTGGGATCGCCACATTTACACACGATCTTTGCGAAGCGGTGGCGGAAGCCGATCCATCCAGGAGGTGCTTTGCAGGAGCCGTGAATGACAGGCCGGATGGATATCCTTACCCGCCGCGGGTGTGCTTTGAGATTGAGCAGGATGACGTGGAATCCTACCGCTGCGCGGCGGACTATTTAAACATCAGTCACGCCGAGGTGCTGTGTCTCCAGCATGAGTTTGGCATCTATGGCGGCACTGCGGGAAGTCATGTCCTGGCCTTGCTCAAGGAGGTGCGGATCCCGGTGGTGACGACTCTCCACACCGTTTTGCTGGCACCTGATCCCACGCAGCGCAGGGTGATGGAGGAACTGGTGCGACGCAGTGATCGGTTGGTGGTGATGGCACGCAAGGGTGCTGAAATCCTCAGCGAAGTGTATGATGCTCCTGACGAAAAGGTGGATGTGATCCCGCACGGTATCCGCGATATTCCCGCCGGCGACCCGGAGTTTCACAAAGCGCGGTTCGGAATGGGAGGTCGCACGGTGTTGCTGACGTTTGGTTTGCTTGGGCCGGGGAAAGGAATCGAATACGCCATCGGGGCGTTGCCGGAAATCGTAAGCAAGTATCCGGACGTGGTCTATCTGGTGGCGGGGGCCACCCATCCCCACTTGATTGCCCGGGAAGGTGAGCGCTACCGCTCGGAGTTGGAACGGCTTGCGGAGAAGCTGGGAGTGAAGGATCATGTGGTGTTTCACAACCGGTTCATGTCATCGGACGATCTGATGGGATTCATCCGCATGACGGATATCTACCTGACTCCATATCTTAATGAAGCGCAAATCACCTCCGGGACGCTGGCCTATGTTTTCGGATCGGGAAATGCGGTGGTTTCCACACCTTACTGGCATGCGCGTGAGTTGCTTGCGGACGGGCGCGGGATCTTGGTGCCGTTTCGTGATTCGCAGGCCATCACCGAGGGCGTTTGTAAGTTCCTGGAAGAGCCCATGCGGCTGGCGAGGATTCGCGGCGATGCCTACCAGATCGGGCGGGAGATGATCTGGTCCGCGGTGGCGGGGTGCTATCTGGAGTCGTTCCGACATGCCTGTGTCGATCGCGGAACCGCCGCCCGTCGGCCGGGAGCGCGCCGGGCGTTTGACCTTCCGCCCCAGCGTCTGGACCATATTGTGCGGATGACCGATGGGACAGGGATCTTCCAGCACGCGACCTTCAACGTACCTAACTATCATGAGGGTTACTGCACGGATGACAATGCGCGTGCGTTCATTCTGGCGAATTCGCCTGAGGTTGGCGGGCAGTTGGATCACCAGGCGTCCGGTTATCTCGCGTTCCTCGCAGCGGCGATGAATCATGAGAACGGACGGTTCCGGAATTTCATGAGTCATGGAAGGGAATGGTTGGAGGATAGTGGCAGCGAGGACAGTCACGGCCGGGCTCTATGGGCGCTGGGCACTGGTGCGGGGCGCTCTGGCAATGAAGGCCACCGGCGCTTGTGCCGCCGGTTGTTTGATATCGGATTGCCTGCGGTGGAGTCGTTTCAATCACCCAGGGCATGGGCGTTTTCCCTGCTCGGTATTCACGAAATTCTGGGGAACTCATCGGGTGACTTGAAGCTGAATGCCGCCTGCGTGGCTCTGACAGGCAGGCTTTTCAGGCTCTGGCAGGTTTTTGCGACAGATGACTGGCCCTGGTTCGAAGTGAAGGCGACGTATGACAACGCGCGTCTCTGTCAGGCGCTGATTCTCGGTGGCAGATGGATGCTGCATTCGGATTCGCTGGAGACCGGCCTCAAGTCGCTCCGCTGGCTGGTCACGGCCCAGAAGACGCGGGCCGGTCATTTCCGGCCGATCGGAAGCAATGGGTTTCACGTGAAAAATGGTGCGCGAGCCGAGTTCGACCAGCAGCCGGTGGAATGCCAAGCAATGGTTTCCGCCTGTCTGGATGCCTATCGAATCACGCGGGATTCGTATTGGTGGAGCGAAGCGAGGCGAGCCTTCGAGTGGTTTCTCGGTCGCAACGATCTTGGGCTGGCGCTCCATGATCCGGCCACCGGCGGCTGTGGCGACGGTCTGCATCCGGACCGGGTCAATGCCAACCAAGGCGCGGAATCATCCATCGCATTTCAACTGGCGCTGGCGGAAATGCACCTCTTTGAAAAGACCATCATCCAATCCTCCCATATCGCCGTATGACTGCCATCCAGCTCTGCCGACATGATATCATGCTGCTTCCTGAAAGCACGCGGGTGCTCATCCGTCCGTTCATCCCGTCGAGCTTGCCGCGCATCATCGCCATCCTCGGGCGCGCTCTCGCACTGACGGAGGACGAGGTCATCCGGAAACTGGGTGACGTTCATCAGGAGTTCGATTCGCGGCACTATGATATCGAAACGCTCCTGTGGGAGCACTATCAGAAGGTAGAGCCGCATGTCTTTACGCAACGAAGTTTGTCCCGTGAGCGGCAGTTGTTGATCGGCGCGTATTTCTCGGGCGAGTATTCGCTGGAGTCCGCCGCCTTGTTCAATCCCTCGATCGTGCAGCATCCGGATCAAAGCGATGTGCCTGAGGGTGGTCTGCGGTTCATCATGAGTCTGAGGGCCACCGGGGAAGGTCATATTTCCTCCATCGAATTCCGCTCCGGGGTGATTTCTCCGGACGGACATCTCTCGCTCGATCCCATCTCGCGATTTGTGACGCTGCCGGAGATTCTGCCGAATCCGACCTATCGAAAGAAGAGTTTCATCCATAAGTTTCACGAAATGGGATTCTATAATGATTATGCGAACGCCGTGCTCGAACCCTTGGCGAACGAGTTTACCCGGAGCGATCTGAACAAGAGCGTGGGCGCGATCCGCCACGAGAATCAACCGGTCACTCTGGACATGCAGCGAACGCTCGAATGCATCCAATGGCTTGCGGATTCCAATTACGAGATCCGATTTTCGCCGAAAATCGGCATGAGTGAGAGGATCATATTTCCAGTCTCCGCGAATGAGAGCAATGGCATCGAGGACGCACGCTTCGTCCGCTTTACCGAGGATGACGGATCGATCATGTATTACGCGACTTACACCGCTTACAACGGCCGGGCGATTCTGCCGCAGTTCATCGAGACCGAGGATTTTCTTCACTTCCGGGTGCTCACCCTCAATGGCAGTGCGGTTCAAAACAAGGGGATGGCGTTGTTTCCCCGTAGGATCGATGGCCGTTACGCGATGCTTTCACGGCAGGATGATGAGAACTTGTTCATCATGTTTTCCGATAATCCGCATTTCTGGCATGACGCGCAGATCTTGATGCGGCCCGCGGAGGCGTGGGAGTCGGTCAAGGTCGGGAATTGCGGCTCACCGCTTGAAACCGAGGCCGGCTGGCTGGTCATCACCCATGGTGTGGGTCCGATGCGGAAATACTGCATCGGCGCGGCCTTGCTCGATCTTCATGATCCGACAAAATTGATCGGCAGGCTGAAGGAGCCGCTACTATCAGCTGAGGGTAACGAGCGGGAAGGATACGTGCCTAACGTGGTGTATAGCTGCGGATCCCTGCTGCATGACGGCAAGCTGATCCTTCCCTATGCCATGAGTGACAAAGCCACCGCCTTGGTGAGCGTGTCCTTGGATCAACTGCTTTCCGCTTTGAAATCATGAGGGCGGATTCGATCGGACGGGAACATCCGGTAAGGCCGCAGGCAGTGCCTGATGGGACGGCAGGAAAAACCGCAACACCCCGGCGGCCGGCGGAAGTGAATGCGGAAAGATGCGTCGCATGTCGGGTGGCGGTCATTGTGGCCCATCCCGATGATGAAACCCTCTGGGCCGGCGGACTCCTGCTGAGTCATCCCGAGTGGTCTCCCTTCATTGTGAGTCTATGCCGGGGCGGTGACCCTGACCGGGCTCCGAAATTCGCACGGGTGTTGGAACTGCTGCATGCGGAAGGAGCGATGGGCGATCTGGATGACGGGCCGGAACAAACCCCATTGCCCGGCCCGCTGGTCGAGGAGACCATCCTATCATTGCTGCCCAGGAAGGACTACGACATCCTGCTGACCCATGCGCCGAAAGGGGAGTATACCCGGCATCGGCGGCATGAGGAGGTGTCGCGGGCGGTGCTGGACTTGTGGCGGCGGGGACACCTTCATGCCGGAGAATTGTTGCAGTTCGCCTACGAGGATGGCGGGGGAGTCTATTCACCGCGCCCGCGGAAGGACGCGCCGCTGCACTTGTATCTCCCGGGGAGTATATGGGCACGGAAGCATGACATCATCACCGATGTCTATGGATTCGGTGCGGACAGTTGGGAGGCCCGGGCGGTCACTCATACGGAGGCATTCCATTGTTATAGCGACCAGGCGTCGAGATCCTGTTGATACCGTCGTAGCTGAAATCCCATGAAAATCCTGATTCTCTATCACTATCCGCCTGCGCCTGGCGGCCTTGCGACACAGGGAGACCTGCTCTACAAGGGGCTTCTCGAAATCGGCGTGGAAGCTCGCGCGGCCCATCTTCAGTCGGATCTGGAAAAGGAATGGTATTACCGCTCCTTCAAGCCGGATGTGGTAGTCGGGGTCGGTTTCTGGGGCGACGTGCCGGACATCGTCCTGCATCCCCGGC
Source organism: Luteolibacter sp. (assembly GCA_044240265.1). Lineage (GTDB taxonomy): Bacteria > Verrucomicrobiota > Verrucomicrobiia > Verrucomicrobiales > Akkermansiaceae > Luteolibacter. Next base: position 6,317 of record JBIHZT010000189.1, read on the forward strand.
GCTTCGGAATCCGTGCGGTGCCATGGTTGCTGGCGGACGGCTATGTGGCCAACTACCGCGAGGTTCTGAACGCGATGCCGCTGATGTTAGTGACCTCTGACTGGGTGCGGGAGACTTTCGTCCGCGACGGGATCCGCGGGGACCGGACGGTGACGCTGCCTGTAGGTTGCGATACGGATAACTTTGTTCCGCGCGATCCGGGTGATCCGAAGATCGTCGCGGTGAAAAGAGCGCTCGGGGTATTGCCCGGGGAACTTCTGATCCTGACGGTGGGAGGTGACGCGGCTTCCAAGGGTGGGCGCGAGGTGATGGAGGGCCTTGCCAGCTTGGGCGATGATGTGCCGCCATGGCGCTATGTGTGCAAGGTGTGGCCGCAGGCGCGGACGAGTGTGCAGAATGGCCTGGATGCCGAATTGGCCCGGTCGCTGGGGATTCCGGATCGGGTGAGTTTTCAAACCAACCAGGTTTCAAGGAACCTGATGCCATATCTGATAGCCGCCTGTGATGTCTACGCGGGGCCGTCGCGTCTGGAAGGATTCGGCATGCCGCAGGTGGAA
>JBIHZT010000190.1:0-6857 GCA_044240265.1 Luteolibacter sp.
TTGAATAATCAAGCCGCGTCCTGGTCCGCGCGTTTGCGGCGGATGTTGGGCGGGCGCTCGCCGAGCACGACCTGGCGGGTGATCGTCACCGTGTCGATATCGTCGCGGGACGGGATGTCGAACATGACTTCGAGCATCATTTTTTCGAAAATCGAGCGCAGCGCGCGGGCACCGGTGCCACGGCGGACGGCTTCTTCGGCGAGAGCCTGGAGCGCGTCGCGGTTGACGCGGAGCTTCACGTCGTTCATCGCAAGCTGCTTGCCGTATTGTTTCACCAGCGCGTTTTTCGGCTCGGTGAGGATGGAAATGAGCTCGGCTTCGGTGAGTTTGCGGAGCGAGGAAATCACCGGGATGCGGCCGATGAATTCCGGGATGAGCCCGAAGTGGAGGAGGTCCTCGGGTTGGACTTTTTCCAGGACGTTCACCGACGGATCGTCGAGGTTTTCCTTCGAAGAATCCGCGTGGAAGCCGAGGGTGTTGCTGCCAAGGCGGCGCTTCACCATGTCTTCGAGGCCGACGAACGCGCCGCCGACGATGAAGAGAATTTTCTCGGTGTTGACCTGGATGTATTCCTGTTGTGGGTGCTTGCGTCCCCCTTGCGGCGGGACGTTGCAGATCGTGCCTTCGAGAATCTTGAGCAGTGCTTGCTGCACACCTTCGCCGGAGACGTCGCGGGTGATCGAGACGTTCTCGGTCTTGCGGCCGATCTTGTCGATTTCATCGACGTAGATGATGCCGCGCTCGGCGCGGGCGACGTCGAAATCCGACGCCTGGAGCAGGCGCAGGATGATGTTTTCCACGTCCTCGCCGACGTAGCCGGCTTCGGTGAGCGTGGTGGCGTCGACGATGCAGAACGGCACGTCGAGCACGCGGGCGAGCGTGCGGGCGAGAAGGGTTTTCCCGGATCCGGTCGGGCCGAGAAGCATGATGTTCGACTTTTCAATCTCCACATCCTTGAACTCCTCGCTGACCTTGGCCTGGTCCTGGCGGAGGCGCTGGTAGTGGTTGTAAACGGCGACGGAAAGCACCTTTTTCGCGTTTTCCTGTCCGATGACGTGCTCGTTGAGCTTGGCCAGGATGGAGGCGGGCGAGGGGATCTTGAAGCCGGGTTTTTCCGCAGGGGTTTTGCCCTTGCTGGTGGTCCCGCCGAGTTCCTTTTCCAGGATGTTCGAGCACACCTCGATGCACTCGTTGCAGATATACACCCCGGGACCGGCGATGAGTTTTTTGACCTCCGAGTGGCTCTTTCCGCAGAAGGAGCACATCGTCAGATTGGAAGCGCGGGCCATGGGGTCGTTTTAAATTGAATCCTGGGATTTGGCGAGATCAAGCGTCCGGCTTTTTCTCTTCAATGGCGGCAACGACCGTATCCGGGAGTTGCTTGCGGTTTTCGAGGACCTTGTCCACGAGGCCGTAAGCGACGGCTTCCTCAGCGGTCATGTAGTTGTCACGATCCGAATCGTTTTCAACCTGCTCGATGGATTTGCCGGTGTGATGGGCAAGGATTCCGTTCAACCGCTTTTTCAAGTTGAACATGAAACCGATGGTCCGCTCCACATCGGAAGCTGTGCCCTGTGCGCCGCCCGACACTTGGTGGATCATGACGTGGGAGTTAGGCAGGCAGAAGCGCTTGCCCTTGGTCCCGGCAGTGAGAAGCACCGAGCCCATGGAGGCCGCGATGCCGATGCAGTAGGTGTTTACGTCGCAGGTGAGGAACTGCATGGTGTCATACATCGCGAGGCCTGCGGTGACGGAGCCGCCGGGTGAGTTGATGTAGATGTGGATGTCCTTTTTCGGGTCCTGCATTTGCAGGAAGAGAAGCTGGGCGATCACCGAGTTCGCGACGAAGTCATCGATCGGCACGCCGATGAAGATGATGCGGTCTTTGAGCAGGCGCGAGTAGATGTCGAACGAGCGCTCGCCGCGGCCGTCGGATTCCACGACGACGGGGACGTAGTAATTTTTCGGTGGAGTCGGGGAGCTCATGGAGGGCGATTGGAAGTTAAGCATCGAGGTTGGTGTCGGTTGACTCGACTACGTTCGCGTGCTCGACGAGGAAGTCAATCGTCTTGCCGATGGCCATCGAGCTGCGGATGTTCTGGATGCGGCCGGCGCGCTGCATGTCCTTGATGAACTTCTTCGGCGCGACCTTGCGCTGCGCGGCGATTTGCGCGAGGTGGTTGATCAGCTCGGTGTCGGAAACCGTGATTTTTTCGACGCGGGCGATTTCCTGGAGGATGAAATTCGTGCGGAGATTCGAGATCGCCTGTTCGCCGGCGCTGGCGAAGATTTCGTCCTGTTGGGACTCGATTTCGTTCTCGGACATGCCGGACTTGACGCCTTGTTTGACCATGGCATCGGCTTGGCTCTGTGTTTCCTGCAGGACGAGTTCTTCGGGTAGTTCGAAATTCACCTGCGCGTTGAAGTGGGCGACGATTTGGTTCACCTTCATGTCCGAAATCTTGCGCTCGCGCTCACCGGCCATGTTCTGGCGGATGATTTCCTTGATTTCCTCCATCGTCTTGCCGGGGGCGAGGCGGTTCGCCATTTCGTCGTCGAGGGCGGGAAGGATCGCTTCCTTGAGCTCCTTGACGGTGGTTTGGAAAACGAGGTCCTTGTTGCGGAGGTCTTCGACCGGGAAATCCTCGGGAAGGGTGACGGTGATTTCGCGGGCTTCGTCGATGTTCATACCGACGAGCTGTGCGGCGAATCCGGGAAGGAAGGCCTTTTCATCAAGGCGGACCCAGAAGCCTTCGCGACCGGAGAGGTAGCCGGCGGCCTTGCCGAGGAATTCTTCAGTCGGCTTGCCTTCGACGGTCGAAGTGTAGTCGATCACCGCGAAATCGCCCATCGCGGCGGGGCGTCCTTCGATGGCGTTGAAGTCGGCGAAGCGCTCTTGCAAGGCGGTCAGTTGGGCCTCGATTTCCTCATCCGGGACGGCGCTCGGTGGCACGGTCACGTTGACTCCCTTGTATTCCGGAAGCGCGACTTCGGGGGCGAGAGTGAGTTTTGAAACGAAAGTGATGGTGCCGTTCGCGTGGGTGGTCAGGTCCTCGGGCACGCCGAAATCAAGTACGTTGAGGGATTCCTGCTTGAGCGCCTCGTCGTAGGCTTCGCTGATGAGCGCTTCGTTGAGTTGGTCGGAAATTTCCTTCTGGAAACGCTTCTCGACGACGGCAAGCGGGGCTTTTCCTGGGCGGAAACCGGGGACGCGGGCCTTGCTGGCGTAGCCTTTGACGATTTGATCGCGCTCACCGCTGACTTTTTCGGCTGGGATTTCCACGCGCAGGGTGGCGACGCACTTGGGCTGCTTCTCGACGACAATGTTCATAATAGATGGGCCAGGCTTCAGCGCCGGGGCGGGCAAGGTAGGGGAGCCGCGCCGGACTTGTCAAACAGGGTGTGCGAAAAGCTCGCCGCAGGATGGGAGCGCTTTCCAAAGGCCGGGATTTTTTCCATCCGGCGGCATTCGCGTTGCTTCCGTTCGGATTGCGTGGAAATTCTCAGCCCAAGCAAATCATGACAAACGAAGTCCAAGCCATCGAAGTCGAGGTCCTCGAAATCGATGGAACAGAGCCCCCGGCCAAATTCACGACCCGCGAGCAAGTCCCGCCGCAGCCGTCGTGGCAAGATTGGCAGGGTCGGGTCCGACGGCTCGATGGCCGGTGGTGGCCGCTCTGGGTTCTGCTTGGGGCCGTGGCCCTGGTCCTGATGCTCACCCTGGGACTCGTCATCGGAATCATCCTGGTGGTTCTTAAAATTCTTGGACGGCTGGTCCGCGCGGTTACTCGCTAGATGCCGGCTTTTAAAATTCCGTCCGAGAGGATTCGTGCGCGCAGGCCGCCGCGGAAATTGCTTTTGAGGAATTCCTCCGCGCCGGGGGCGATGGCGGTGTCCATCCAATAACAAGGTTTGCACTCCTCGCTGCCCTCGAACTCGACGCCTTGGAAACGGAAGCGCTTGCCAACCCATGACGCCAAATCGACGCCGCGGACGACGAGATTCCGGCGGAAGACGGAGCTGGATAAGGCGGGCTGCGAGAAATGATCGCGCACGGCCTGCACCACGGCGGCGTCGAAAAAGGTGACCTGGCCCTTGAAGTCCGGCTTACAGCCGAAATAACGGTCCCCGCGCAAGCCCATCTCGGCGACGCACTCGACTTCCGACAGTCCCTGGATGCCGTGTTCGAGTCGTTCCTGACCGTGGCGGCCGCGGAAGTCGTTGCCGGGGGAAATCCAGATTTCTAATAGCTCCGTCTGCCACTCGGAGATGGCGTCATCCGCCCGGCCTGTTTCCGCGGACTTGTTGTCAGGTCCGACCCACTCGGTGGTGCCGTCGGCGTAGGTTTCCTTTTTCCAAATCGGCAGTTCGTATTTCAACCGCTCCATGATCGCGCGGGCTCCGTCGAACGCCGCCGCGCGGTGGGCGGACGCCACGCCGACCCAGACAGCGGCCTCGCCAATGGCGAGCGGCCCGGTGCGGTGCGCGGCTTGAACTGCGAGCAGCCCGTGGCGCGCGGCTTCTTCTTCCAGGATGCGCTGGCCGGTGGAAATCGCGAGCGCCGGATAGGCCTGGTATTCCAAGTGGCTGACGGCCTGGCCGGCGTTGTGATTCCGCACCCGCCCGTCAAACGTGACGACGGCCCCGGCGGCGGGATTGTCGAGCCGCGCCGCCAGCGACGGGATGTCGATGGGCTCGCTGGAAAGTGAAAAGCGGATGGACATGATCTAACCTCCGGACATGGGGGGAAGGAACGCGATGGAGTCATTTTCCCGCAGGAGGTGCTCCCAGGAAACGAACTCGTCATTCACGGCGACGCGGAAATCAGTCATCGCAAGTCCGAGCGCGTGCTCGCGATCCAACTCCGCGTAAAGCCGTGCGGGAGTTTCCACAGTGCGGGTGACGCACTCTTCCGCGAGGCCGCGGCGCTCGGCGAGCAGGCCGTAATAACAGACAGTGACGGTCATGGTGCGGTGGCGGTTTCCCAGTCTTCGGGCGTGTTGGCATTGTCGAGCGCGCGGCGGGTGACGGGCTCTAGCAGGCGACAGTCGTTGCGGATGAGGATCTTTCGCGGGCAGCGGAAATCGTCGGCCATGGCTTGCTCCAGGATGGGCAGGGCGGCGGGCGCGTAGAGCGTGCAAAGCGGCTCGGGCAGCTCGTCGGACTCGCTGCGGTAGGCGAGGAAGGTGTCGGCGGGTTGCTTGCTGGAAATCAGGTGGGAGAGCGTTTGTAGATCGAGCCGCGGGAGGTCGCAGGCGAGCACGAGCCAATCGGCTCCGGGATGCAGGCGCATGCCGGAGACGATGCCGGCGATGGGGCCGTGGCTGGCTCCGGCGGGGTCGCGCACGATTTCGAGGTCTTCGAGGCCGGCGGGGATTTCCTGATCGTGGCGGAGTGATAGGACGACGGATTCGCAACCGGCCTCACGCAGAAGATCGCAACAGCGGCGGGCGAGTGAGCGGCCGTCCGGGTGGACGAGCGCGGCCTTGTCGCGGCCCATGCGCGAGCTGCGGCCGCCGGCGAGCACGAGCCCGTGGAGTGGTCGGTGAGGATTCATGCGTGGTAGTCGCCAGACTTGCCGCCGGTTTTGGAAATGAGGCGGAGGTCGGAGATGCGGATGGCTTTGTTCATGGCCTTGCACATGTCGTAAACGGTGAGGGCTGCCACGCTGGCCCCGGTCATGGCTTCCATCTCGACGCCGGTTTTCCCGGTGGTGGAAACCTCGCAGCGGATGGTGACGCCGGATTCGTGCGGGGTGATTTGGAATTCGCAGTTCTCGACGGGCAGCGGGTGGCAGAACGGGATGAGCTCGCTGGTTTTTTTCACGGCCATCGTCCCGGCGATGATCGCGGTCTGGAAGACGGGGCCTTTCGGTCCGTGGAGGTCGTTGTTCTGGAATTTTCCGATGATTTCCGCGCCGAGTTCCATGCGTGCCTCGGCGACGGCGGTGCGGCGGTTGGCGGATTTTTCCGTGATGTCCACCATGGTCGGCTGGCCCTGGCGGACGTGGGTGAAATCGGGAGTATTCATAGCCATGAGGTAAAGGGAAACGCGGCGGCGGACGAGCCTCGCGGCGGCAGCGTGAGGAATCCGTCGCTGTTGAGCAAGCCGATGAAATCCCCGCTGTTGCCGGCGGCGGCGGGCTCGGCGCGGCCATCCGCACGCAGCGTGACCGGGAGGTGGCGGGTGAAGTCGGGAAGTTGCGCCGCGCGGTCGTCCATGACGATCCGGCGCGGGCTTGGTGGGATCCGCCCGGTGGCGACGGCGAGCGCAGGCAGCAGCAAGGTGTGCAGCCCGGTAAGTGCGGAAACGGGATTGCCGGGCAGCGCCAGAATGACTTGTCCGCCGGGGGCTATCCAGCAACCGGCGGGTTTTCCAGGGCGCTGGGCGACGCCGTGGAAAACTTTCCGGCAGCCGAGGTCGGCGAGAAGCGCGGGGACGAAATCGTGCGCGCCCTTCGAGACGGCACCGGTGAGGACCAGCCAATCGTGGGTGGCGAGGAGATTTTCAATGACGGGGCGGGCGGCGGAGACGTTGTCATTCAGGGCGCCGACGTGCCGCGGTGGATAGCCGGCGATTTGTAAGGCGGCGGCGAGCGAGTGGGCGTTGGATTGGCGGATCTGGTGCGGTTGCGGGATTTCGTCCACGGGGACGAGCTCGTCGCCGGTGGCGATCACGGCGATTTGCGGTAGCCGCGAAACTTCGAGCGAGACCGCGCCGCATGAGGCGGCTACACCGATTTCGCGCGAGCCGAGCAGGCGGCCGGGCGTCAGGAGGATTTCCCCGGCAGCGGCATCGCTGCCCGCGCGGTGGAGGAATCGTCCGGCGACGGGTGAGGCGGATTCGGCGAATTTCAC
>JBIHZT010000191.1:0-6817 GCA_044240265.1 Luteolibacter sp.
GGCACGACTGCCGGCCAACTCCGCGAAAGCGTCGCCCGCCGGGTCGCCCACGAAACCGAACTTTCGCTCGACCCCGCTTGGTTCGACTTCATCCCGGAGCAAATCCCGGGCGTCACCCACGTCGAAACGCTGCTACGCCGCGGAAAAATCTTCAACGAGACGACCCGCTTCCACTACGACGTGATCCTCCACAAGCAGCCGGCACCCGACACATTCGAGGTCCCGGAACCCCAGGAGTGGAGGAACCTCAACCTCGAACAACTTGAGGCGATCCTCGACGGGACCAAAGCCACCGTCCACCTCACCGGCATCCCGGACGCCCGACTGATCTCCGCGCTGGCTTTCCACCGGGCACTCCAGGCAGCTCCCGCCGACGGCCCCTTGCCCGCGGTGCCTAACGCGCCGTCCAACGCGGCATCCGCGGAGGACCTCTTCGCGCTAGCCGCTCACGCGGGATTCAAGGCCCATGTCCGCTGGCATGACGACGGCACGGAGGGACTGCTGGACGTGGCGTTCTCCACCCGGAAGTCGCTGCCGGCCTGGAAAAAAACAACTCACGCCCAGCCGTCTTCCGCTTTCGCGAACGTGCCATTCGCCGCAGGAGCTTCCGCGAATGACATCGCACCCGCACTACGCCGCCACCTGTCCGCGCATCTGCCGGACTACATGATTCCTTCGGTCTTCATCGCCCTGGAAAAATTCCCGCTCACGCCTAACGGCAAGGTGGACCGCAAGGCGCTGCCCGCGCCATCCGAAGTCGAGACTCCCGCGGCTCCGCGCCAGGTGGTGGCTCCGCGCAACGAGACCGAGGCCAAGCTGCTGGAAATCTGGAAGCAGGTTCTCGGCAAGGATGACCTGGGAGTGGAGGACGACATTTTCGAACTCGGCGGTGACTCGATCCTGATCTTCCAAATCACCACCCGCGCCACCCGCGCCGGGCTGGCGCTGACCCCGGCACAGGTCTTCCGCCTCCGCAATGTCGCGGCACTCGCCGCCGCGTCCGCCGCCGCGAAGGAAAAACCCGCCCAAGCGGCCATTCAACCTGCTAATCGAGATGCCTACCGTCGCAACCTCTGAACCCATGAATGAAACGCCCGCATCATCCGCCCCGGCATCCGCCGATACCGGATCCTATGCATTTCCCGCGTCTCCGGCGCAGGAGGCGTTCTTCTATCTAGAGAAACTTTTCCCCAGCCATCCGGCGTTCAACGTGCCCGTGCGTTTCGAGCTCAACGGCGCGCTCGACCGGGGATTGTTCAAATCAGCCTTCGACTCTCTGGCCGCACGTCATGAGGGGCTGCGCACCCGCTTCGTCGAGGAGGACGGGAAGCTGCTGCAAGTCATCGCGCCGGAAACCACCTTTCCGCTTTCCCTAACGAACATCTCCCACCTGACAGGCCGCGAACTCGCGGACGAGCTCGACCGGCTGGGATCCATCGAGGCCCGGACCCACTTCGACCTCTCCAAGGATCCGCTTTTCCGGGCGAGCCTCATCATCGCCGCCCCGGACCGCCACATCCTCCAGATCACCATCCACCATTCCGTCGCGGACGGCTGGTCGATCGGCATCATGACCGACGAACTGGCGGAGTTCTACAACGCCTCGCTGGAAGACCGGCTGCCACGGATGGAACCGCTGGCCATCCAATACGCCGACTTCACCCTCTGGCAGCGCGAGTTTATCGAGAGCCCGGAACTCATCCCGCACCTGGATTTCTGGAAAGAGAAACTCCGGGGTTACACCGAGTTGGAGCTCCCCACCGACCGCCCACGTCCGGCGGTCAAGTCATGGGATGGCGACATCGTCTCGCTCATCCTGCGCCCGTCGATCAGCGAAAAGGTCGCCCGCATCTCACGGGAAAAGGGTGCGACGATGTTCCACGTTTTCCTAGCAGCCTTCAAGGCCGTCGCCAGCCGCTACACCGGACACGATGACATCGCGGTCGGCTCACCGGTGGCGGGACGGACGCGTGCGGAGCTGGAACCCATCATCGGCACCTTCATCAACAGCGTCATCCTGCGCACCGACCTCTCCGGCGATCCATCGTTCGGCCAGTTGGTCGAGCGGGTGCGTGACAATGTCACCGAAGCGATCGCCCACCAGGACCTACCCTTCGAGCAACTGGTCAAGTCCCTGCAACCTCGCAGGGACGCGGGACGCAACCCGCTTTTTCAAATCAATTTCACCCACCAGCGGGATTTCGTGAAACCGGTCTCGTTCGGCGGCGCGAAGCTCACGGCGATTCCCTCGCGCTCGCCGGGCGCGATCTTCGACCTGCACTTCTTCATGGTCGAGCGCGCCGACGGCTGGCGCGCCTCGTGCGACTTCGCCCGCGATCTCTTCGACCGCGAAACCGCTGAAAGATTGCTGCGCCACTTCGAGATCTTCCTCGACGCGGCGGCGGGCGCGCCCGATGTCCCGCTTTCACGACTACCGATTCTAACCAGCACCGAGAAGACAGAACTCTCCCAGTGGTCCGGCAAGACCATCCCCTACCCTTCCGAGCGCTCGCTCGGTGAGTTGTTCCTGGAACAAGCCGCCCGGCAGCCGGATCGGATCGCGCTGACCCACCAGCAGCGTTCGGTTTCCTATCAACTCCTGGCGGCCTCCGCGCTCGGCCTGTGCGATGAACTCGTCGCGGCAGGCGTGAAACCGGGCGACCGCGTCGCGCTGTGTGCGCCGTCGGTGCCGGAAATGATCGCCGCGCAGATCGCCATCCTACTCACCGGCGCCGCCTGTGTGCCGCTGGATCCGGACTATCCGCCGGCACGGCTGCGATACATGCTCGACGACTCCGCGGCTACGGTGCTCTTGACCACGCCCGCGCTGGCCGAACGCCTGCCGGAAAATTCAAACAGGATTCTCATCAAGCCACTACCGGAGAGCCTCGCGCTTCCGACCGCACCCGACATCGCGGTCCCGGCGGACGCCGCGTCCCACATCTTCTATACCAGCGGATCCACCGGCACTCCCAAGGGCGTCGTCGTCCGCCATCGCGGCATTTCCCGACTCGCCCTCGGCGGCGGGTTCATGGACTTCGGGCCTGACGACTCGTTCTTCCAGTCCGCGCCGATCTCGTTCGATGCCGCCACCCTGGAAATCTGGATGCCCTTGCTGCACGGCGGTCGCGTCGTGCTCAGCGGCGAAAGCGGCCCCTCGCTGCCCGCCATCGCCCGCGCGATCCGCGAACAAGGCGTGACCTGCCTGTGGCTAACCGCCGGACTTTTCCAGACGATGGTGGACGAGCACCTCGCCGATCTCAAAGGGCTCCGCTACCTGCTCGCCGGCGGCGACGTTCTCTCACCGGATCACGTCCGCCGCGCCATCGAAGCGCTGCCGGGCACCACCCTCGTCAACGGCTACGGCCCCACCGAAAACACCACCTTCACCTGCTGCCACACGATCACCGCCGCTGATCTCAAGCGCAATTCCATTCCCATCGGCCGTCCTGTTGGAAACACCACCGTCCACCTGCTCGACCCGCTGATGCGTCCCGTGCCCGTCGGAATCCCCGGCGAATTGTTCACCGGCGGCGACGGACTTGCATCCGGCTATCTGAACCAGCCGGAACTAACTTCTGATAAATTCCCCACTCATCCGGACTTCGGTCCGCTCTACCGCACCGGCGACCTGTGCCGCTGGCTGCCGGACGGCAGCATCGAATTTCTCGGTCGCGGCGATTCACAAGTGAAAGTCCGCGGGTTCCGCATCGAGCTGGGAGAAATCGAAACGCACCTGACAAGCCACCCGCAGATCCGCCAGGCCAAGGTCGCCATCCGCGGCGATTCGGCGGAAACCAAACACATCGTCGCATGGGTCGTGCCGGCCGAAGGTGCGTCGCAGGAACCCGCCGCACTTGCCGCGTTTCTAGCGGAACGACTGCCCGGCTACATGCGGCCCGAGGGCATCGCGGTTCTTGAAGCACTCCCGCTCTCCGCCAACGGGAAAGTCGATGTTTCGGGACTTCCCGATCCATCGCGCGGCGACATTTCCGCGAAGAAGACGGCTCGTGAGGCGCCCCTTGGCAAGACGGAGGAAACTCTGGCGGCGATATGGAGCGATCTGCTGGAAACTCCGGAGATCAGCCGCGACGACGACTTTTTCGCCATCGGCGGTCACTCGCTCATGGCGCTGCGGATGTTCTCCCGCTTGAACCGTGAGTTCGGCAGCACCCTGCCGTTAGCCGCGTTGATCAGCAATCCAACCCTGCGCGAACTCGCCGCGCTGATCGCACCTCCGCCGGCTCCCGCTCCCGCACCGGCACCGGTGATCCCGCCCAAAGGCCACTTTGTCACTCTCCGCAAGGAAGGTGACCAACCGCCGCTCTTCTGCATCCACGGCGGCGACGGAGGTGTTATTTTCTATCGGGGGCTTGCCACCAGTCTGCCGCCCGGATGCGCGCTTCACGCCATCGAATCGCTGGAATTGTGCCGCAGTTCCGCTGTCGAAGTCGCAAGCGTGGAGGAAACGGCCGCCGCTTACGTCCGCAGCCTGCTCGCGTTCCAGCCACGCGGGCCGTTTCGCTTGGCAGGCTATTCATTCGGCGGCGTGGTGGCGCATGCCATGGCCTGCCAACTGGTGGAAGCGGGCCACGTGGTGGATTTCCTAGGCCTCTTCGACACTTCCAACCCGACGGCCGAACACAGGGCCTATTCGGCGGCCGGGCGACTCGCGGCCTATTGGAAACAACATGCCGAACTGCCGCTGCCGGCACGTCTATCACTTCTGCGACAACGCATCCGCGAGGGCATCGAAACGCACCGCCGCGTGCGCGCCGAAATTGATGCGGCAAAATCGACGGGCCTTGCCGAAGCCTACAGCGATCTCCGCCGTGTCCAGGTGCGCGAGGAAAACTGGCGCGCGATGCAGGCTTATCAGCCCGCACGCTTTCCGGGTAAAATCACGCTTTTCAAGGCGATGTCCGCCAGCGACAAGATCGAATGGCCGGAAGACTACGGTTGGTCCGCAGCCGCCGGTCAGGGACTCGAAATCATGCCGGTCCCAGGCAGTCATCTCGTTTTGTTCGAACCGGAAAACATTGGAGCACTGGCGGAGTCCCTCCATCAGGCACTGTCCAACCGGCAGTCCCCCAGCGCATGACCGCCAGCGTGCTTCCCCGATCTACCTTGTGCGCCCCGCTTCACTCGCTGCTCGACCAACGGGCTGCGGCAAACCCATGCGGACTCGCCTATCGATTTCTATCCGACGGCGAGACCGCCGAGCACCTCGCGACCTTTGGCGACCTCGCCCGGCGCGCCCGCCAGATCGCCGCCGGACTGGTCCGAAACGGTGCGACCCGCCAACCGGTGCTGCTGATCCATCCTCCCGGCTTGGAATTTATCGAAGGGCTATTCGCCTGCTGGTATGCCGGAGCCATCGCGGTGCCGGTCTATCCACCGCGCGGCGGACGCCACCGTCAACGGCTTGCGGCGGTCCTCGCCGACTGCGGGGCGAGGCTTGCGCTGCCTACTATTTCCACTCCGGAAATTCCGGGCGTCACGGTGTTGGAGAGCTCCAGATTACTGGACGAAAATGAAATGCTCGCCCGTCCGGCGGTCGAGCACGACTCACCCTGCGTGCTCCAATACACGTCCGGCTCCACCGCGACGCCGAAGGGCGTGATGATTTCCCATCAGAATTTCCGCAGCCACTTTTCCTCGCTGGCAAGTTTTGACGAGCTTCACTTCAAGTCGGTGGTCAGTTGGCTACCACCCTATCATGACATGGGGTTGGCCTTGAAAATCCTCTACTCGTTCGAGGCCGGAATCCCGCTGACGTTTTTTTCGCCGAAACATTTCATCCAGCGTCCGGTGCGCTGGCTGCGCGCCATCAGCCGCTACCGCGCCGAACTGAGCGGCGCGCCGAACTTTGCTTTTGAAATGTGCCTGCGCTCGATCCGCGACGAGGAACTCGATGGGATGGACCTGTCTTGTTGGAAAGCCGCACCCTGCGCGGCGGAACGCGTGAGACCGGAGACCTTGGAACGCTTCACCCGACGCTTCGCGCCGTTTGGATTCGCTCCGGAATCGTTCATTCCAGCCTACGGATTGGCGGAGGCCACGCTGAGCGTCACCGTCTCACCCGGGAACCAAAAGCCGCGGATTCTCGACCATACGCTTGCGGGGAGAATCGTCTCATGCGGGCCTCCTCTCGCGGGCGTGGACCTGCGCGTCGTTGATCCCGTTAGTCTGCGAAGCTGCCGCGACGGCGAGATCGGAGAAATCCGCGTCGCCGGCGCCATGGTTTCACAAGGGTATTGGAACCGACCCGAGGCGACGCTCGAAACCTTCGGTCCGGATCAGGAACTCCTGACCGGCGATCTCGGTTTTCTGGAAAATGGCCACTTGTATGTGACCGGACGGATCAAGGATCTGATCGTCATCGACGGCACGAACCACTCGCCGGAAGACATCGAGTCCGCCGCCTTTGCCGCGGCTCCGGAAGTCACCGCGGCGGCGGCGTTTGCGATGGAAACGGATGGTCGGGAAACCATCCATCTCGCGCTCGAAGCCAAGGGACTTCCTGTGGATAGACACTCCGAATTCTGCCAGAGAATCCGCGCTGAAGTCAGTGAAGCGTTGGAAGTCCCGGTCCGCAGGGTGATCCTCGTGAGAAGTGGACTCCTGCCGCGCACCACCAGCGGAAAAATCCGCCGCGCCGCCTGCCGCGAAGCTCTGGAACAAGGGAAACTCGCGGATCTAGCCGACGATGGCCGCCGCGCGGTCGTCACGGCCGACACCCATGACACGCTCCCGATCCTGCTGGAGGCGGTGGCGGAAATTTCCAACACGGACACGCCGGCCCCCACCGACGACC
>JBIHZT010000192.1:0-6807 GCA_044240265.1 Luteolibacter sp.
GCCCGGTCTCCCGCCCCGTGGTGGTTATTTCCGTAGCCCGACGAGGCAAAAAACAGTCCCTTCGATGTGGCGGTCAGACTGCGGATGTTGATCACTGGACGGTCCAGACTGGTCTGCGCCTTCTCATACTCGCTCTGATCTTCGCTCTTCGCCAGCTTGCGGAGCGTCTCCGGCACTTCGTAGCGGAGCGGAATAGTGACCGCCGTGCTTCCATCTAAACCCACGCGGACCAAGCGTAACCCATTGGGATCGTTCTTCTCGAACTTTCCAGGCTGCTCCATCTCGCGTCTGAGCAACCAAAGGTAGCCGCCATGGGCAACGGCCGCGATAAATGGCCCGCGAAACTCCGGCTTCATGACATCATACACCGGGTTCACTCCCTTCCAGAGCTCAGGCAACTCTCCCGAGGCCTTGTTGGACTTGAACACCAGGCGCGGTTGCTCCCGCGCCGGATCAAAGACAACAAGGCAGTCAATGCTACCCTCACCGGTTGAATTCCAATCAACCATGCAGTTCCAATAAAGCGGCATTTCCCCACGCATCTGCGCCACCCCGTGAGTCGCTAGGGACGATACCTCCCTGCCGGATTCCAATTCTACCAGCAGGGTGCGCCCATTCGACTGCTTCATCAGGATCATGGTTTTTTCCGACGCGTTTCGATAGGCCAACAGAGTGCTTCTTGGATTCTTCTCATCGAGTGGATTGAGCGCAGGCCTCCGATCACTGGATGCAAGCCAAGTCAATTTCCCGTCCCGCGCCACGCCAGCCAGCATCCGCGGCGTTTTTGCGGACGGGTGCGTCATGCAGGAACCTACGAAAAAATCATCTTCAAACCCCCTTACACACCAGGCGAGCGAACTCTCCCGGGGCACTCCGGGCGTGGCAATCTTCGACCATGATTTGCCATCGCTGGCTAACGGACAAATGAACAATTGATCTTCTATGTTGATGATCATCGATTTGTTATTACACGAAATTCCCCAGATGAAGTGAAATCCAGACATCGGCAGGGCCATCACCCGCTTGACCGCCATGCTACGGACGTCCAGCTCGATGATTCCCTGACTGATCATCGGAACAAACAGCGAGTCTCCCGAGGCAATCATGGACTCGCCGAACAACCAGTTTTTCGAGTCGGAAAGCCCCGGCCCCTCGGGCTTCCACGCCTGGATGGGCACCGCGCCTGCCACGATCGGACGGGCCTTGATCCGTTGCTCCTTGAGCTGCGGATAAGTCGCAATGATTTTCCCGGGAAGCTGCACCAGATATTCTTCGACAGGCCTGTAGCTCTCCTGTTGGTAATGTTGTTTCCAGCGGGGATCGATCTTTGCCCACTCGATGTAGTTTTCGAGCGCGACCAGCATCGGCAAAGCCAGTGAATCCGGGACCAGTAGATTTCCATCAGCGGCTTTTCTCCCCCAGTCGTAAGTCGCCAGGTTCGCCATCAGGATCGTCGCGCGTTCCACCCACTTGGCATTTTCGAAAATGCGGGTAAGCCGGCGTGCCAGCCATTGATCAAATTCAGGATATTGCGCCCTGTTTGTGATGCCTGAATAAAAGTCTTCAAAGCTATAAAAAACCATCTGCCCCTGCGGAGTGAGGCACTCGTCCCAGTTCGCATCCAACAGATCGCTAAGCCTTTGAAGGATGCCTGCTTTCTCACTTTTGTTCTGACTGGACTGGAAGGCGAAGACAAGGCCATCCACCCGATTCAGCAGCACCTTCGAGTTCTGAAGTTCTCCGAGGAAACGCTTCCACGCGGCTTCACCCTGGCGGTTGTCAGCGGAGGACCAGTCCACGAAGCGCAGCAGGGACGGCTTGCCGCAAGTCTGCCAGAAATTCCCGCGAAGTCTCGAACCTAGGGACCAATGTTCATTGCCGATTTTCTTGGGGTCGAGCAGGCTCCGCAGATCCGCTGCGGCTTCTTCCGGCGTGTCATGCATGTAGCAACGCTGCGCGAAATCGCCGGCGAAGTTATTTTTGAGTTCGGCATCGGCCTTGGCCACCAGCTCACGGGAGAGTGCGCGAAGCGTCCGGGCCTCCGTTGCCAATTCCAGTTGTTCCCGCCTCATGCACAAGGCTTGGAGTGCTTGCATGTTAAAATCGAATGTCTGAACGAGAATGAAATTCCGATCATTATTCGCATACTCATTCTGCGTCGCACCACCCCAATTCGCTTCGAGCGCCTCAATGGCCAGTCGTGTCATCAGGATCGCGGTCATGAGTTTTTCCTTGAACTCATGTTTAGGAAGCGCATCCCACCCAGCCACACCGGTGCGAGCGACCGTATAACTACCGACCTCGCCCAGAATACTTTGATAGGCCCAGATCCTGGCCCGGGCGACGAGCCAATCGGCGAAACCCAGCGCCATCGCCGTCTCATAAGCTTGGGCCGCCTCTTTCCCCTGTTTCCGCTGGCGCAGCCACCAGCCGAGCTCGGAGTATTGTTTGGCTTCTTCGAGTGCATTCCATGTGACGACCTCCCCGCTCTGGCCGGATTCGGTGCCGACGAGTTTGGCGATCTGTTGGGCGAGTTCGACGGGTTTGTTCGCCGGGCCTTTGAGTTCGAGCTTCTTGCCCGCTTCAGCCTCGGCCTTGCGCAGGCGAAGCGTGACTTCCATCTCGTCACCCTTCCGCGTGTAAGAGCCATCGAGCAAGACGGTCCCAGTGGCGAAAGACTGCGGTTTTTCGTCTGCCAGGGAGCGCTCGAAGACGAGATCGTTCATTTTCCAGCGCTCGGAAACCGCGATGCCGGATTGGGCGGAGAGTTGTTGGGCGACGGCGAGGTTGAGCGTGGTTTCGAGGGCTCGGTCGATTTCAAACGCCGGGCGGATGCCGAGCAGGGAAATGATGACCGGCGGCTTGGCTTCGCCGTGGGTGAGGCGTTCGCAGGGGAAACGCAGGACACCGGCGGCGAGTTCGGCGGCTTTGGGGTATTCGGCCTCCTTGCCGCCGAGGATGAGCGAGCGGAGGACGAGGCCGTTGTTGGTGGAGGTGAGGCGGAGCGTGAGCTTGGGCAGTTTCGGATCGCCCTTGTCCGCGCCGACGAGGATCAGGCCATCGGCCTTGGCGAGTTTAGCGAGAGCGGCCGGGCGCTGGTCGGCGGCGAGTTTCTGGACCTCCGCTTCGGACGCGAGCCGGGTGAGTTCCGCGCGCTCGACAAGGGTGTATTGGTTCGAGGCGGAGGCGAGCGAGACGGAGAGGAAATCCGCGAAGGCGGCGACGGACGGCTCCGGGGAATCCGGGACGACGGCGACACGTGGCAGGTCGGCGGCGCGGGCGAGGGTGGAGAGAATCAGGGTGACGAGAAACAGGATGGATTTCATGGAGAAGCGGGTGATGTGGACTCCGGCGTATTTTTCATCAGCCACGCGTTGATGTCGTCCCAGGTGATGTAGAATAGCGCGGGAGTGAGGTCGGCATCCGTTTCAGGGGCGAAGAAGAGTCCTTTGGAAGTAGCAATCAGGCTGCGGGAATCGATGATCGGACGTTTTAAATCGCACCGACTCTCCGTTGGTTGGCCGTTCCCCAGCAGTTGGATGGATTCGGGCACTTGATATCGTAGAGGAATGACCACCGGTTCGCCACCATTCAGATCCATGCGGACCAAGCGGAATGCCTGTGGATCATTTCTCTCAGTCTGACCCGCTACATCCACTTCCCGTTTGAGCAGCCAGATTTTTCCGCTATGGCCAATCACTCCGATAGGGGTGCCGAGAAACTCCGGTCGTCTGTTGTCATACACCGGTTGCTCATCCTTCCAGGTTTCCGGGAAGTTCAAATGAGGCATGTTGGGTTTGAACAACAATCGGGGTTTCTCCTGAGTTGGATCAAAAACAGCAATCAATTGGATCGTTTCGTCATATCCAAACCAGTAAAGCGGCACTTCACCCCGGGTCTGGGCTCTGCCCGTGGGCATCAGATCACAAACCTCACGGCCTGTTTCCAACTCCGTCAGCGTGGTGCGTCCAAATCTTTGCTCCAGCAGAACCATCGTCTTGCCCGCCGCGTTCTGAAAGGCAATCCGCATGTTGCGGGGCAGGGTTTCGTCGAGCGTATGCACGGCAGGCCTCCGGTTGCTGGAAACCTGCCAGGCGAGCCGTCCATCGTGAACCGTGCCCATGAGCATCCTCGGGTTGGGCGAAGGGCCATAGGCATCACGCATCATGGAGCCTACGAAAAAATCGGAGCCCAGTCCGTTGATCCACCATCTGAGGTCGTCCTCCGCCACCTTCACTCCGGGGATATCAATTTCAGTCCATGATTTTCCATCGCCGGACAAAGGGGTGATGAACAACCGATCGGCCATGTTGACCATGAGTGAATCCTTGTTGCAGGTAATGCCACGGAAAGTTTTGGCATCCTTCAATGGCAGTCCGATCACCCGCGATACCGTCATGCTTCGCACGTTGAAGTCCATGATGCCATCGTTGCTGGATACGACGAACAGAGAGTCCCCGTTGGTCACCCAATAGAAACTGCTCAACATGGCGTCCCGCGCGGAGGCACTCGCATACTCGGGCCGCCATGCGCGAATGTCCACGGCTCCCGCCACCATTGGACGGTCCTTGACCCGACGGGACTTGATATTCGGATAGGCCAGGATGATCCGCTCGGGAAGTTTCTCAAGGGAGGACTCCACATTACCGTAGTTGCGGGATTGATATTGTCGCTTCCATCGGGGATCGGTTCGAGCCCACTTGATGTAATTCTCCGCCGCGTTCAACAACGACAAGGCGGGTGCTTCCGGCACGATGGGTTTCCCTTCCCGAGCCATTCCCGCCCAGTTTCTTGTCAACCAGCCCGCCATGGATAAAGTCGCCGGTTCAGCCCACTTGCCGCTTTCAAATACGCGGGTGAGAATCCGGGTCATGCACAAGTCAAAGGCCGGGTATTGCTCCTTGTCGGCGCGGCCGAAAAATCCATAAAAGTAGTAGCTGAAGCTGTTAAGGCACATCTGTCCCTGCGGAGTGAGAAACTCATCCCAGTTGCGCTCCAGCAGATCGCAATACGATTGAAGGACCTTTTCCCTATTCCTTCTGTCAGTGCTGGTTTGAAATGCCAACGCAAGACCATCCGCCCTGTGCAGGAGACTATTCGAGCCCTGAAGCTCATCCGAAAACCGCTTCCATGCATCGTCCCCGTTCCGGTTATCGGTTGAATTCCAATCCACAAAGCGCAGGAGGTTGGTAAACTGATACGTCGTCCAGAAATTGCACCTCAGCCAGTATCCCCTCGACCAGTGGTCATTGGTCATCCTCTCCGGCATGAGCAGGCACCGAAGATCCGCCGCCGCGTCAGCGGGCGTGTCATGCATGTAAAATCGTTGCACAAGGTCACCCGCGAAGTTTTCCACATACCGCTCGCTCTTGTCCACGAGTTCGCGGGCTAGAGCACGAAGCGTGCGAGCTTCGGTCGCCAGTTCCATCTGTTCCTTTCTCAGGCAAACGCCCTGAAGCACCTTCATGTCGATATCGAAGGTCTTGGTGAGAATGAGCTTGCGGCGACTCGGATCAAAATCCTTCTGCGACAAACCACCCCAGTCGGAATCAAGTGCGGCGATGGCAACCTGGGTCATGCGAATGGCCGTCATGAGCTTTTGTCTGAACTCCCGTTTGGGGAGCTTCAGCCATCGATTGATCCACGTGGGATCGTAAAAGATGGCGTCAATGTCATCGAGAGTGCTCTGGTAGGCCCAGACACGGTCGCGAGGGACGTTCCTATCGGTCAAACCCAGAGCCACGGCCGCTTCATAGGCTTGCGCGGATTCGGCTCCCTGCGCCCGCACGCGCAGCCACCAGCCGAGTTCGGAGTATTGCTTGGCTTCTTCAAGGGGATTCCATGCGACCGCTTCCCCGCTCTGCCCGGACTCGGTGGCGACAAGTTTCGCGATCTGTTGGGCGAGCTCGACGGGCTTGGTGGCCGGGCCTTGCAGCGTGAGGGTTTTGCCGGCTTCGGACTCGGCCTTGCGCAGGCGCAGGGAGAATTCCAACTGATCGCCTTTGCGGGTGTAAGAGCCATCGAGCAAGACGGTGCCGGTGGCGAAGGACTGCGGTTTTTCGTCTGCCAGGGAGCGCTCGAAGACGAGGTCGTTCATTTTCCAGCGCTCGGAGACTGCGACGCCGGATTGCGCGGAGAGTTGTTGGGCTACGGCGAGGTTGAGCGTGGTTTCCAGCGTGCGGTCGATTTCAAAGGCCGGGCGGATGCCGAGCAGGGAAACGATGACCGGCGGCTTCATGTCGCCGTGGGTGAGTCGTTCGCACGGGAAACGCAGGACACCGGCGGCGAGTTCGGCGGCTTTGGGGTATTCGTCCTGCTTGCCGCCGAGGATGAGCGAGCGGAGGACGAGGCCGTTGTTGGTGGAGGTGAGGCGGAGCGTGAGCTTGGGGAGTTTCGGATCGCCCTTGTCCGCGCCGACGATGATCAGGCCATCGGCCTTAGCGAGTTTTGCGAGGGCGGCTGGGCGCTGGTCGGCAGCGAGTTTCTGGATCTCCGCTTCGGAGGCGAGGCGGGTGAGTTCCGCTCGTTCGACGAGTGCGTATTGGTTGGAGACCGATGCGAGCGAGACGGAGAGAAAATCCGCGAAAGCAGCGACGGATGGCTCTGGCGAATCCGGGACGACGGCGACGCGCGGGAGGTCCGCGGCGCGGGTGAGAGTTGAGAGGGTGAAGAAGAGGAGCAGTCGGGCGAGGCGGCGGATGGGATTCATGGGTGGGTCTGGAGCGGGTGGATGAGGAGCGGAGGCGGACGGACGATGTTCGTTTCATGTCCTCGGAAGACAGGAAATGAACCGCGGATGAACGCAGA
>JBIHZT010000193.1:0-6802 GCA_044240265.1 Luteolibacter sp.
AAAATCAAAATTAAAACAAAAGTGTCAGCGAAATTCCTCAGCCGCTTTGTGCCTGGTAAAATTCGAAGTTTTCTCGGATCATGCAAGTATCGCGTGTTCGATGTTTGGCCATATTTTGGGGAGCAAAAAGCGATGCAAAAAAGGCGGGCGGAATTAAAGGAGAAAATCCAACAATTACCCGCAGTCCCGCCGACCAAAGTGAACGAGATTGAAGTTCACATGCTTTGCGGGAACAGGGACGTTGACATGGGCATCTGGGCGAGTTGGAGCCTCATGCGTTACATTGGAGAAAAAGCCACGCTTGTCGTGCATTCTGACGGAAGTCTGACAGACGTTGATGTTGAGATGTGGCGAAAGGTGATTCCTCAAATAGAGGTGATCTCCCGCAAATCAGCCGATGAAAGGGTGATGGAGATCCTTTCGTCGCGAGCACCTAACGTGATCGAATGGAGGTCTCGCTATACCACCAGTCCCCAGCTCATTGACGCCCATCTTTTTGGATCGAGCCGTTCGATTATTGTCATGGATTCTGATGTGATCGTTTTTCAAAAACCCGATGAATTGATGGAGCTTGCTTTATCTGAGGAGATGTATTTCTCATGGTGTGCTGATGGCCGAAATTCGTATTCCGCTGATCCGAACATTCTTCAGGAAATCACTGGAATTAAGCTTCCCGACCGCTTTAATTGTGGATTTCTATTGACGCCGCGACTGTCAATTGATGATTACGTTGGACTGAACCGCGTCCTTGGATTGCTCGCCAAGGATGGGCGGGTCGATATCTATCGTTTCTGGGCCTGCCAAACCTATTATGCATTGATTGCAGTCGGACGGGGCGGGTTGAAAGTGCTCCCGCCAACTTATACGACTTGTTTTGGCCGCGCCCCACGGAATTGCGTTGCCAGGCATTACGTTGGAGTTCCTAGTGTTCGTTATCGAATGTTCAAGGAGGGGGTTCCCGCCTTGTTGCGGCAGTTCCGTTAACCAATAAGCGAAGTGAAGGACGGCTTTGCTGAAGCATTTATCATCTGACCGAAGTGGTTGGGGACCGCTCAGTCCAGGTCCACGGTCATCTGCGAATAAAACGAAGATGCGACTGAGTTTCAGAGAGTCATTCCTTTCTGAATTGCATTGTTAAAATAGGTCGCGAAGATACCAGCAGTCTGGGAGAACCGCCTGCAGAGCGAACCCGGGAAATTGCCTAACTATAGGGCGTGCCAGAATACACGGCACTCCGGAGCGTCTGCCATTATCCCGCTTAGCGACACTTTCTCCGGGATCGGCGATTTCCTCACAGACTGCTTAACGCATCCCTGATCGCCCTCGCTCGGCCAGCACGCCCCGTGCAAGTTCGGGGTGGTCTTCAATTTACCCAAGAAACCGACTGGCGATTCAAAGAAACTGTTTCGTCTTGGAATCCTTTCCCACGTTAAATGGGCTTACTCGCATTATTACTTTTTGCCGTTACCGGCCTTGGTGTGCTCCTTGGGTCAAGAAAGGTGGCAATGGCATCGTTTCTGGTTGGCTGCTGCTACATGACCGCGGGGGAAGGCATTGCGATCGCAGGGTTCAACTTTCCGGTGTTTCGACTGCTTCTTCTCCTTGGCGTTTGCCGTGTAATCGTTGGCGGCAATGGGCTCGCAGGCGGGATGAATCGGATAGATAAATTGATGATGGCTTGGGCTGTCTGGGTTCTGTTTGCCAGTTTGTTTCATGAGTGGGCTCCTGGTTCGGGACCCAAATATATGGCGGGAGCGGTTTTCAATGTAGCGGGATTCTATTTGATGGTAAGGTCATTCTGCCATGGGGAGGAAGATCTCGAAGAGCTTTTTGGTATTCTTTGCTGGGTGCTCGCCCCAGTCGCGTTGTTGATGGTTGTCGAGCAGGCCATCCGATACAATCTGTTTTCAGTCTTTGGCGGAGTTCCGGACGTTCCAACGCTTCGAAATGGGAGATTCCGTGCACAAGGTCCATTTAATCACGCGATCCTCGCCGGTACCGTGGGAGGCGGTTGCATCCCTCTCGTGCTCGCCACCTGGAAACGCAATCGGGCGCGGGCAATCGTAGGGTTGGTTTCTTGCCTGATTATGGTTGTAGCATGTGCATCCAGTGGGCCCATCATGACAACTGTTTTTGGAGCGGTGGCAATCGGTCTATGGTGGAAAAGGAACATTGTGCGTTTGTTTGTTAAAATGGCAATTCCTGCCTACATCGTTTTGGCTCTTGTGATGGAAAGGCCTCCCTATTATTTGATTTCAAAGATCGACCTGACCGGATCGAGTACCGGTTGGCACCGTTCTTTTTTGATTGAGCAGACGATCAATCACTTCAACGAGTGGTGGCTGTTTGGTACCGACCGGACGGTGCATTGGATGCCGAGTCAAGGGAGGATCTCCGATAATCATACTGACGTTACAAACCAGTATATTGCTTTTGGTGTCAATGGTGGGCTGTTGTCCGTCCTACTCTTCATTGGCATGGTTTGGGCCGTATTCAGGGTGGTAGGAAGGATCCAGTCAATCGAAGGGCTTCCGGAGCGGAGCAAGTTCCTGTTCTGGGCGATCGGGGCATCGTTGTTCGCTCATGTGGCTTCGGGAATGTCGGTGTCGTATTTCGGCCAAGCGCAATTCTTTTTCTGGCTGCCTATTGTCTGTCTTGCTTCGTTCTACCGATATAGCCTTGAGAGCGAAGGGCGGGATAACCTCGAGGAGTGGCCAATTGATGAGAACTCCTCAGGGTCAGCCAATCCAAATGTTGCGGGAGGACTGCGGTCATCGTGAACAGCAGGGGAGCCTGAAATCGCCGCTATTTCATTCTTGTAGTGTGAATTCCCTTTCAGTCATTGCCTGGTCGATGTGTCGGCTTTTCACTCGAATCCGTGAGAAGGTGTTCGTGACCATGGTCCGCGGGACCTTTTGCCACTTCGGACGAAGGAGTTCGCTCGGGCTGCCGGTGATACTATGGCGGCAGGAGTTCATTTCAATCGCCAGCGGAGTATACTTCGGCCCCGGTTCTTGGCTTCAAGTGACGGCCGATGCGGATGTGGGTGGGGAAACCGCCGTAATCACGGTCATGGACGACGTCTCGGTCACCGGTGGCTGCTTTATTTCGGCCAAGTCCGGCGTGGTGATAGAGCGTGGCGTTTTAATGGGCAGGAACGTACACATTTCCGATCATTCGCATTGTTTTGATGATCCCGAGGTATTGATCCGTGAACAGGGAACCACAGCGGGCCGCCCGGTGAGGATTTGTGAGGGAGCCTGGCTGGGCCAAGGAGTGGTGGTTTGTCCGGGAGTGACCATCGGGCGGAATGCGGTGGTGGGTGCGAATTCAGTGGTGCGGTCCGACATCCCGGCCCGCTCGGTCGCTGTGGGCGCCCCGGCTCGGGTAGTCAGGACTCTTTGAAAGGCGGGATGCAGTGGTAATGACAAAGTTCCTGTTCATCTCACATTTCTTTCCCCCGACCGGTGGTGCCGGCGTGCAGAGAAGTTCGAAGTTTGTGAAGTATTTGCCGGATACCGGGCTGCTGCCGGTGGTGGTGACGGGCATGCTGAACCCGGCCGATTGGTGGACGCCCGAGGATCGCACATTGATGGCCGATGTTCCGGAGGCGCTTCCGGTGTATCGCGCGGATTGGAATGTGAAGGAGGAAAAAGTTGTCCTACGTTTGAAGCGTAGGCAGGAGGCTTACTTGAAAGCAGCGGAGACGGCGATCCACGAGCACCGGCCGGAATTTGTTTTTGTGAGCATGTCACCGTTCCAGGATGCGGGGATCGCAATCAGGCTTTCCCAGGAGTATGGATTGCCTTGGATCGCCGACCTGCGGGATCCTTGGGCGCTGGATGAATTCCAGGTTTACCGGAGTTTCGCGCATCGGTGGTTGGAGTTGCGAAAAATGCGGAAGTCGCTGGCCAGTGCGGCGGGGATCATCATGAACACGCCGGTTGCCCGCGACCGCCTGCTCGCGGCCTTCCCGGAGTTCAGAGACCGGCAAGTCACTTCGATCACCAACGGCTTTGATCCAGAGGATTTCCCCCCAACCGGAGCTAAAACGCGTGGAGAGAAATTCCGTATCGTTCACACCGGCAGCTTCCATACGAAGATGGGGATGCATCAGAAGTCCAGGCAAGCGCAGTATCGACTGCTGGGACGTTGCGAGCGCGGAATGGAGATTTTGCCCCGCTCTCCCTATTACCTGCTCCAGGCATTGGAGCAAATTTCGCGGACGGACCCGGCTATCTATGAAGCGCTTGAGGTCGTGTTTGCCGGCGTGATGTCGGATTCGGACAAGGAGTTGATTTCCCGGAGTGGCGTGGCCGGCAAGGTGCAGATTACCGGCTACCTCGGGCACAGTGAAAGCGCCAAGGAAACGGCATCCGCGGATTTGCTTTTCCTGCCTTTGCATGGGCTCCAACCGGGACGGCGCGCATCGATCGTCCCGGGCAAGACCTATGAATATATCGGGAGCGGAAATCCTATTCTCGCCGCACTGCCCGATGGAGATGCCAAGTGTTTTGTGGAAGCTTCAGGGAATTGCCGGGTCACCGAGCCCGACAATGTGGAGGGAATCGCCGAGGGAATCCGCTATTTCTTCCGTCAATGGGAATCCGGGACCCTCTCCCACACTAGGGATCCGGGCGTGACGAAGGCTTTCGAGCGCCGGACGCTGACCGCACAACTGGCGGATTTTTTAAAGGGCATCGACACCAAAGTGGTTGGACACAAACCATGAGTGAAGGGAAGGAAACCGTGTGCTTGGCCGAACAGATTGAACCCAAGGTGCGAGGATGAATCTGGCAGAAAATCTCCTCGAAAGATGGCACCTCGGAATGCAGGGTCCGATGAGGATTGGTCTCTCGGGATTCAACTCGGCGACGGGACTCGGTTATCAGAATCGCGATCTTGTCGATAAACTTCCGATAGCGTCATGGCTTATCGTTGAGCACCCGAGCAAACTCTCATTGGAGCCGCCGCCGGATCTTCCTGTGGTCATTTCTCCAATTACTACCAGCGGGGATGACATTCAGGATTGGCTCGGCGGGATCGATTGCCTTCTGTTCTATGAGCAGCCCTTGATCGGCGACTTGCCCAGACTGGCCCGGCAACGGGGGATCGCCGTGGTTTGTATCGCGAATTGGGAGTGGCTTAATCCGGAATCCAAGTGGATCGATGAAATTGACGCATTTATCTGTCCGAACCGGCATACGTTCGAGCTTCTTTCCAAGTGGAAGGCCGCAAGGGGGGCTGGTTGGAAGCTGGAGCATGTTCCGGCACCCGTGGACATCAATCGGTTCCGGCCGATGGTTCGAAGAAGGTGCGAGTGTTTTCTCTTCATTAACGGGCAAGGGGGTGTTTGCCCGTATTTCCCCGGTTGGATTCGGCATCGGAAAGGTCCGCCGAGAAAGGGTCTGGATGTGGTTTTGAACGCGGCAAAGCAACTGCCGGGCATCCCTATCCTCATTCGTAGTCAGGTAAAACTTCCTGCGGGAATCCCGAGCAATGTGACCCTACTTCCTCCTGTTGAAGAGAATCATGAACTTTTTGCAAACGGCGATGTTGCGATCCAACCTTCCTATTTCGAGGGAACCGGCCTTCAGATGATCGAGACCCTGGCCTCCGGCATGCCGCTTATTTCCACCGATGCCGCGCCGATGAACGAATTGCCCCTCTTCAGGGCCATCCGATGCAAAAATCGGATTGGAAAGGTAGGGGGCAATCCCATCCAGGTCAGTATCCCTGATTCATCGGACTTGGTCAGATGCATGAAGGAATGCATTGAAATGGATATCACCGAAGCATCCATGGCGGCGAGAAATTACGCGGAAAGGGTCCATTCGTGGACCCATGCGATTGAAGCAATGAATCGAGTTTTAAATCAGTAAACAGTGCTGATGGTAAGTATTGTCATACCATGCTACAACGCCGGGTCTTGGGTAGGCGAGTGCATCCAAAGTGCCTTGGACCAAACTTGGAGTGACACCGAAATCATTGTGATCGATGATGGATCGACCGACCAAAGTCGTGAAGTAATCGCGTCATTCGGGGATCGAATCCGCCACGAGTTCACTCCAAACCGTGGAGGAGCAGCGGCTCGCAACCGGGGGCTGGCTTTAAGTGAGGGGGAGTGGGTGCAATTTATCGATGCGGACGATTTGCTGGTGCCGGATTGTATCGAAGGCAAAGTGAAGATGACCAGGGATCCCGGCGTGGTTGCTTGTTGCGGGATCGAGTTCATGGATTTCACGGCGCGCGATGGTGAACTGGGCGGCCCGCTATGCTGGCTGCTGGATGAATATGACATCGACACGTTGCTGGCCTCCGGGGGGCCACAAACGGCGGCCCCGCTGCACAGGCGTGCGGACCTCGAGAGTGTCGGCGGATTTCGCGTGGAGCTGCCGTGCGCACAGGATCTTGATCTTCATCTTCGACTCGCTGCGACGCAGGATCTGCAGTTCAGGTCCAATGGCCGGATCGGCGTCAGGATCCGCCCGCACTATGCCAGCGTCAGTCGGACCGCTGGCCGTCGCATGCATTACTGGATTGCGGAATCGCTACTACACTGCACCGGCCTGCTGGCCGAGCGTGGACGGCTCACGGCAGAGCAGCGGGTGGCAGTTGCCCAAAGGGTGGCACGCTTGGCCCGCCGGGTGTCGCTGATGGGGGGATTGGAGGAGGCCTCGGAACTGGCGCAAGGGGCTCGCCGGTTGAGTTCGCGCTGGCACGAGCACG
The DNA here is from genome assembly GCA_044240265.1 of Luteolibacter sp. GTDB lineage: Bacteria > Verrucomicrobiota > Verrucomicrobiia > Verrucomicrobiales > Akkermansiaceae > Luteolibacter. The sequence goes on from JBIHZT010000193.1 coordinate 6,730, forward strand.
CCTATCGTCATCCCTTGGCTGCTGCGGTTGCCCGTTGCTGCGGATTCGGGTTTTACGAGAGGATTTATCATTG
>JBIHZT010000310.1:0-5180 GCA_044240265.1 Luteolibacter sp.
GTCCACCGCTTTGCCAAACGTCATTGTATTGAACAAACTGCGAAGGTTGAACCTTCACCCCATGGGTCGTCACCACATCACCGCCCGCACTGTTGGCCGAGGTATAGGGTGAGATGATATCAAGACCGCCACTGTCGCTCTTGTATAGATAATCATTGGCCTCATTGATGGTGACGGTGAATGTATTACCCGTGGATGAAAGAACACCAGAGGCCCGGTCGACAATAAACCAGTGCATGAGGTCAGGGCCGGTGTAACCTTGGGCATAAAGTTTGCCGGGGCCGACATCCCCCGAATAAGGTTGACCATAGATATCGATCAATTGATTCACGTAAGCTGTTTCCTGAACCGCGATGTCCGCCGTGTAGTCGTCCACCGAATTGGTCTGGTCGCGCAGTGAGGCTGTCATCACCGCAGCCTGGTTGAAGGCACCCGCCGCGTTATTGAGCGCGCGCAGGGCACGGTCATAGATCTGGGCAAAGTGGCTCATCCCCTGATAACGACTCAACTCCTGCCCCAGCGAGCTGGCGAAGTAGGGATCGATGTCAAAAGCGATCGAACCCGGACTGAGACCCAGCGGATTGAGGTGGGCGTTGGCGTTGTCGACCGTGGTCTGGAATGACGTCCCGGCCGCTGGCAACAGCGCCAATTCAGGCACGGTGGTGCGGTCGATCTTCTGGATGCCGGTGTGATAATTGTCGACTTCCGGCAGAATCGCGTTGGCCATCGCCCAGTTGACCAGCGCGCCTTGGGTGGCCCGACTGGCTTCCTCTTTCAAGCCCCAGTGACGGGTCACCCCTGATTGGGGATTGGTCGACGAGTGGTCGCGGAAGTGCGTCCAACCGCTGGCAGGATCATCCTTGTAGTCGCGGCGATAAGTCAGCGCGACCACTTGCTGCGCGGTGTTGGCGAGATTGCTCGCCGCGGCGGCGAACTTGCGCTCGTCCTGGAAGTCGACCGTCACCGGCACTCCCAGCACCGTCACGGCTTCCGCCCGCGGCGTCCACGTGAAATTTGGATTCGACAGCAAGCGATAATAGCCCGTCAGTGCCGTCAGATAGTGGCCATAAGCATCGCCATGGCCTTGCGGGAACATTCGCTGGGCATCGGACTCGTCGACCACGCCGTTTGCCGTACTGCTGCCAACTTTTTCCTTGATGTTGTAATTGGTCGCATAGATCGCCTCGCCGCTGTTGATGCCGCGAGTGTAGTTCCAGTAAAGGCGATTGTAGGCGGGGGCGGTGCCCACGCCGGGACTGACACTGTCGTCGCGACCGCGCAGCAGCGCCAACTCCTCTTCCAGCGAACTGGACACTTGGCCTTCGAACGAAAAGCGACTGCTATTGACCGCCCCGGCATCCAGCGAAATGGTCGAATTGGCCGCGTCGGCATAGGCCTCGTTACCGAGAATCGTGTAGAGATCGTTGAGGTATCCTGCTGCTAGAATCAAGGCGTTGTTGGTATCCGGATCGTTGGTATTGGCGTCGATGCTCATGCTCTTGGCCCGATTGAGCACGGTTTCGTAAATCGCGATCAGCCCCGCGTCATTGATGTTGTCCATGTTCAACGCCAGATCCCCTTCCCAGCGGGTTCCCGCTTGGGTGATCACACTCACGTCGGTGTTGACCGCGTTGCTGGAGAGATCCTTGACCCGCTGCTCAAAAGGATTGATCGCGGCGAGCACCCGCTTGACCCAGCCTTCCGTGAATTGCGGGGGCATCCAGCGCGACCACGGCGTGCCCAGCACGTTGCCCGCACTGGCCTTCGGCCGGTAGCGCATCGTGAACCAGCGGTCATTGAGCACAAAAGCCGGACCGCCAAACGGGTTGGTCGGCGAGCCACCGATGATCGCGGTGTTGCTGTTGACCGAGTCCACCCCCGTGGTGGGGTTATAATCACCCGGTGTCATCCAAGTGCTGCCACTCACGACGAGGTCGGTTTCCTGGGCCGCCTCCAGCTTGAAGTTCAGATTCGACATCGTATTCGGATCCGCGTCGGAGTAGACGGCCACCTCGATCGTGTTGGCACCCACGGAGAAATAACTCGGATCGATGCTGAACTGTTTGCTCAGGCCGTTACTCGTCAGGCCCGTGCTGGCACCCGCCGAGGTGAATAAATCGCTCGGTGCGTTGAAAGCCAGCGCCGCCTTGCGATTGACGTAAAGCACGAAACCGTCGAAGTCGCCCAGAGTCGCGCTGAAGACGATCTTGGCGGGAATCGGGGAGCCCAAGGTCACATCCTCAGCGTATTTCAACATCAGTGCCGGATCACCCGCAGCTTTTTCGTCATCCGTGTAGCTGGTCTCCTCAATCACCGTCGTTGGCTGATTTTGCGCATCCATGACGTAATTCACGGGGTGGACATTGAGCAAGCGCGGCAACGGCAGCGCCGCACCTGCCGCCGTGTATTGTTCGTCAGTGGCTGTCAGTGCTCCTGGATCGCTGACCATCGTCCAGTTTTGAGTGCCCGCCGTCGGATCGCCGATGCGGGTGGTCATCACCGTCGAATAAATCGCTGGCGAACTGGCCGCGCCCGTCGCCCAGCGCCAATCGAATTCATAATCCTCCGGCTTGCCGGCAAAGTCGGCGCTGTGGCGCAGGGTCACTTGTTCATCCAGCGGATTGCTCGAACTGATCACTTTCAAGTCGCCCGTGTAGAGCTGATTGCTGACTTTGAGCACTTTGACCTGCACGGGATCGCCCGTGGGAGTAAAGGCCTTGCCGTTGCCAAACACCATCGTGACATAGCCCGTGCCTTGCCCCGTCGCCGTTAGCGCGTAGCTATCGACGGCCGTGTCGGGATCTTCAATCGCCGCGATCACCGGGGCATTGGTGTAGGTCGTTCGATTGGTCCGATACCATGACCTGAAAAACCGGCCGAAACGACTCCTCAGCGAAGTGACGGTTCCGATCGCAGCGTTGTCGCTCGACGCGTAGACATCCACGGCTTGGGTGGCGGCGGTGTCCACCATGTAGGTCCCCAGCTTTGAAGGGTTTTCGACAAAGGTTTCCACCTTCGTCTTGAGGGTCTTGATCGCCTTGAGCCATGCGGTGTGCTCCGCCCCCGTGGTCGTTTCCAGGGCATTGATCGCGCTCTCCTGAGCTGCGGTCAGCAGGTTCAGATCGAAATAATCTTCGCCGGCCGCCTCATCGTGGAACACGCCTGTGAGCACCAAGGCGCCCTTGCTGCCGCGCAGCGGGTCAAAGTAGAACCGCTGTTGCAGGTCGGGCGGTAGCTTTTGGAAATACGTCTTGCCTTGGTAAACGCTGGTGGCGATCGAACTGGGCAACTCAGTCAAGCCCGCCGTTTCGATGGCCACGGTCTTTTCGCGGGTCGGATCGAGCAGGGTCACACTGTTTTTGGTGAACGAATTCGTCGTATCCTTGGCCACGGACTGTTGGTAAAGCACCTGAGCGCTTTTTTGGCCGCGGATCTGCGGCAGGCCGAACTTCGGCAGCGCCAGTGTTTCGCCCACCCGCAGCTCGGGGGCATCCGTCGGCCATGCGGGGCGATAGGTGATCGTCAGAGGCTCGTCGTCTTGGCCTGCCGCCCCCGACGCATTGGCGTCGATGCTATTGATCGAAAGAAGCTGACCCGTGCGAGCTGGATTACGCAGAAATGGCAGAATCGTGCCCACGGCCGGCTGCGTGGCCGTGCGGGTGGCCCCCGGAATGAAAAATCCATCTTGGCTGGTGTAATAGAGCTTCATCGACAATGCCGGCAAATACGACCACGTTTGCGCCGTTGCCGTCGCACTCTGCGACAACACATAACTGGTGCCATTGGTGATGCTGACAATCGAAGCGGTGCCCGTCCCGCTGATGCCGGTGCCGCTGACGGCCATTCCCGCCACCAGACCCGTGGTGCTGGCGACCGTGACGGTGGTCCCGTTGGCGGAGGAACTTACCAGCTTTGGATCGCCGTGCGGCCCGCGGTGAACCCACGTGAAGCCCTTGCGATCTTTAAAGGTGAAGCTGGAGTAGGCCGGATCGGTGCTGAAACTCGTGTTGCCGGGAGAATCCACCGCACTGAGGATTTCAAGATCCTTGGCCGTGCGCGCCGTGCCTGTGCCCGTCATCGCCAAAGGCAACAGCGGCAGCGGATAGGGTTTCACCAGCAGAGTCCCAGCCGTCGCGGTGTAGTCGAAGCCGAAGTCCGCATTGCTGCGCAGCACTTGGTAAGCTCGCATCGCTGGCCGCTGGTCCGTCGCGCTGGTGTAGGCGACCAGAACATAAGGCTCCGATGTATAACTCGCGCCTGACTGGATGTTCAAATCGTCGCGCAAGGCATAAGCGCGGCTTGGGGTGCCGCTCATCATGAAGGCATGTTCCTCGTTGGGATTGTATCCCGCCTGGGTGAAGTCATTTTGGGCGTAGACCGTGCCAGCGCCTTCCTCTCCGGACAGGTCGCCGGTGCCAACCCCTCGGGCGATCACGATTTGCGACGGTGCCGATGGATAACTCACCGTGTAGCGACCGACCTTGCCCGGCACATAGAGATCCTTGAATTTCGCGCTCGGTGCCGCGATTTTTTTGAACCAGCGCACCGTGAGCACCTTGTCAGTCGGCAGAGCATTGACGGGAATGATTGCTCCTGCATTGGCGGCGGCGACGCCGACGACACTTGGGTCCAGATAGCCTGCGGGGTAATAGCCCGTGCCTGCGGAAATGTATCCGGCAATCTCGTAACCACCCGGTGCCGCGAGGCGCGTGCCCACCGTCGCCGTCCCATGGATCGGCGCGCTGCCATCCTCCTCCACCGTATAGCTCAGGGTATTGGTCGCATTGGAGATCGCCGTCGACAGCACATAGCGGCTGCTGTCGGTAATGCTGAGGATCGTCGCGCTCCCGCTGATGCCAGGGCCAGAAACGAGCATCCCGACTTCCAGTGCCACCGTGCTATTCACCGTCACGGTAGTAACGCCATTGGTGGTGACGCTGGTTGAGGCCAGCGCGAGACCACGGGTCTCGGCCTGGGTGTAAAGGTTCACATACCAATTCACGCCGGCGTTGCTGAATTTGAGCAGCGAGCGGTTACGCAAGTCCGAGCCCGCTCCGAATGTCACAAAAAGCCGCTGCGTCGAATTGTCGATGGATGCCTCCGTTTGATTGGGATCATCTTGGTAAGTGATTTGCGGCAAGACTCCGTCGGTAAATTGCAGACCGTTGGCCGCCGTGCTG
>JBIHZT010000195.1:0-6760 GCA_044240265.1 Luteolibacter sp.
GCGCGCCATCGGCGACACCGACTCCGAAATCGCCACGCTCCGCAATTCCATCATCGCCGCCCGCAAGCAGTTGATCGCGCTCACCGAGGGAAATCTCAACCCCGTCCAGCGCGGACTTTTCGAGGCCCACGCCTCACTCGTCGAGGATGACGAGGTCCGCCACGAAGCCGAAGCACTCGTCCTAGCAGGTGACGACGCGCTTACCGCGTGGAAGGCTGTCATCGAGACCCGCGCCGCGAGAATCGCCGCCATGGAGGACGCCCATCTTGCCCAGCGCGCCGCCGACATCCGCGACGTCGGCATGCGGGTGCAGAAAATTCTGCTAGGCGTCGATCTCGATCCCATGGCCGAAGTCACCGAACCCGTCATTCTCATCGCCGACGATCTCGAACCCTCCGAAGCCGCCCAGCTCAAGGTGGATAAAATCAAAGGCATCTGTTTGAAAAAAGGCAGCCCGAACGCCCACGCCGCGATTGTTTCCCGTTCGCTTGGCATTCCCATGCTGGTGGCAGTCGGTGCCCGACTCGATGCTTTGCCGATCGGGGAAACCATCATTCTCGATGCTTCCGGCGGCCGCCTGATCGTCAATCCCCGCGATGCCGACATCGCTTCCGTCAAATCCGCCATCGAAGAAGTCGGAGTCCAGCGCAACCACGATTGGGACCACCGCTTCGAGCCCGCCATCCTGCGCGACGGCCATCGCGTGGAGGTCGTCGCCAACATCGGCCAAACCTCGGAAGCCCACAAAGTCATCGATTCCGGCGCGGAGGGCGTCGGCCTACTGCGCACCGAGTTCCTGTTCCTCGACCGCGACCATGCGCCGGACGAAGAAGAACAATATCAGGCGCTGCGCGAAATGATCGGGGCGCTTCAAGGCCTGCCGATGATCGTCCGCACCATGGACATCGGCGGTGACAAGCCGGTCTCCTATTTAGGCCTCAGCGAGCAGGACCTGTCGTTCCTCGGCCTCCGCGGATTCCGCCTGAGCATGGCCCGCCCGGACCTCGCGATGACCCAGCTCCGTGCCATTTTCCGCGCCGCTGAACATGGTCCGATCCGCCTGATGTTCCCGATGATCGCCACGCCTAACGATTTTCTCCGTGCCCGCGAAATGACCGAGAAGGTTCGCCGCGAGGTCGGCGGGAAAAAGGTCGAGCTCGGCGTGATGATCGAAGTTCCCTCCGCCGTCACCATGGCTCCCGAGCTGGCGGAGCTCGCCGATTTCTTCTCCATCGGCACCAACGACCTCACCCAATACACGCTTGCCGTGGATCGCACCCATCCGCTGTTAGCCCGCCGTGCCGACAGCCTGCATCCCGCCGTCCTGCGCCTGATCCGGGACACGGTCCAAGCCGCCCACGACAAGGGAAAATGGGTTGGCGTCTGCGGCGGACTCGCCGCCGATCCGCTTGGCGCGCTCATTCTCACCGGCCTCGGCATCGACGAGCTCAGCATGCCGCCGGCGCTGGTTCCACAAATCAAGGCGCTGCTCCGCCGCGAGGATTTCACACAACTCGTCAAGCTCGCCCAAAAGGCCCTCAACCAACGCGACGCCCGTGCCGTCCGCGCCCTTCGTCCCGCACACTAACACGATCATGAATCACGACATCGTCACGATCACGCTCAATCCCGCCATCGACCAGACGGTCTTCCTCGACCACCTCACCGTCGGCAAGGTCAACCGCACCACGCGGCACTACCGACAGGCCGGCGGCAAGGGGATCAACGTTTCCTCGATGTTAGGCGGCTTCGGTCTGCCCAGCACGGCCACCGGATTCCTCGGCAAGGACAACCCGCGCGTCTTCACGAATCTCTTCAAAAGCAAAAACATCCGCGACGAGTTCATCAAGATCCCGGGCGAAACCCGCACCGGCATCAAGATCGTCGATGAGGCGACCCGCGAGACCACGGACATCAATTTCCCCGGTCTCGAGCCCACCTTCGCCGAACTCCAACAGTTCGAGAAAAAGCTCCGCAAGCTCGTCAAGCCCGACCGCTGGTTCGTGCTGGCAGGAAGCCTTCCCGTCGGCATCAGCCCCGACTTCTTCGAGGAAATCCTCGCGCTGCTCAAGCGTGGCGGCGCCAAGGTCGCCGCTGACACCAGCGGCGACGCGCTGAAAATCGCCATCAGCGGCGGCGCGGATCTGGTGAAGCCCAACGAGCATGAACTCGCCGAATTCCTCGGCCACGAGCTGCCGGACTTCGCCTCGCGCGTCGATGCCGCGCAACGGCTTCAGCGGGAAAAAGTCCCACACGTCATTCTTTCGTTAGGCAGTGAGGGCGCGCTCTTCATCAGCCCGGAAAAAGCGCTGATGGCCGCCGCCCCGCCGGTCCGGGTGGTCAGCACCGTGGGTGCCGGCGATTCGGTGCTCGCGGGCTATCTCGCCGGCCTAACCACCGGCCGCACCGCCATCGACCGCGCGAAGCTCGCCACGGTCTTCGCCTGGTGCGCGCTTGAAGACGTCCGCCGCCAGCTTCCTTCCGCCGCTGAAATTCAAAAACGCCTGCCCAAGATCAAAGTCCAACCACTTCCCAACTAACTCGAAAGCCCATGAAAACCCTATCCGCCGTCTTTTCATCCCCCGCCGCCGAGCCGCTCACGCGGCTGGCCGTTTCCGCTCTCGAAGCCGAGGCCAAGCTCCGCGGCATCCAGCTCGCGGTTTCCCACGACGCCCTGCAACCCGCTGAGGCCGTCACCCTAACCGCCGGTGAAACACAAATCTCCACCGACCGCCCGCACCTCATCCGCGAAACCGCGAAACTGTTGGAAGCCGTGTCTCCGCGTCTTCGTCAGGCACCAGTAACCGTCGTCGAAGCCGCGCCCGTCGCCACCAAGTTCCTGGTCGGCGTCACCTCCTGTCCCACCGGCATCGCCCACACCTTCATGGCTGCGGAAGCCCTGCTCAAGGGCGCGGCCGCCATGGGCTACACGATGAAGGTCGAGACCCGCGGCTCGGTCGGCGCGAAAAACGAGCTCACGTCCGAAGACATCGCCCGCGCCGACGCGGTCGTGGTCGCGGCAGATGCCAACGTCGAGACCACCCGCTTCGCCGGCAAGAAGCTGTTGGAAACCGGCACCAAGGCCGCGATCAACGACGCGCAAAGTTTGATCCGCGAGGCGCTCACACTCACTCCGGCCGAAGCCGGAAAACCCAAGCCCGCCGAGAAGGCCGGGCGCACGGGGCCCTACAAACACCTCATGACCGGCGTCTCGCACATGCTGCCGCTCGTCGTCGCCGGTGGTCTCATGATCGCCCTCGCCTTCGCCGTGGGTGGAATTTACGCCGGTGACGCAAAAGGCACGCTCGGCTGGGCACTGATGGAAATCGGCGGGAAATCCGCCTTCGCGTTGTTTGTCCCGATCTTCGCCGGATTCATCGCCTTCTCCATCGCCGACCGCCCCGGCCTCACTCCCGGCCTGATCGGCGGCATGCTCGCCGCCAGCCTCGGTGCGGGATTCCTCGGCGGCATCGCGGCGGGCTTCATGGCCGGATATTTCACCCGGTGGTTGAATGGCGCGCTCAAGCTGCCCGACCAACTCGCGGGCCTCAAGCCGGTGCTTCTGCTGCCGCTCATTTCATCTCTCGTCATCGGCCTAACCATGATCTACATCGTTGGCCCGCCGGTGAAAACCATCATGGACGCGGTGTCCGCCTGGCTGAACGCCATGCAGGGCAGCAGCGCGCTCCTGCTAGGGCTGATCCTCGGCGGCATGATGGCCTTCGACATGGGCGGTCCGATCAACAAGGCGGCCTACACCTTCGCCGTCGGCCTCGTCGCGGCGAAGATCTACGGCCCGATGGCCGCGGTGATGGCCGCGGGCATGGTGCCGCCGTTAGGTGTCGCGCTCGCCGCCACCTTGTTCAAGAACCGCTTCACCGCCGACGAGCAACAAGCCACCAAGGCCACTGCCATGTTAGGAATTTCCTTCATCACCGAGGGCGCGATTCCCTACGCCGCCGCGGATCCGCTGCGGGTCATTCCCTGCACCGTCGCCGGCGCATCCGTCGCCGGAGCGATCTCGATGGCGGTTGGCTGCAAGCTGCTAGTTCCGCACGGCGGGATCTTCGTGCTCGCGATCCCCAACGCCATCAACCACACGCTCGGCTACCTCATCGCCATCGTCGCCGGGACGCTCGTGACCACCGGGATGTTGTTCCTGCTCAAGAAACCCCGGCCCGCCGTCATCGCGGAACCCATTCTCTCCTAACTCATCAAAAATCCATGAAATCAAAACTATTGCTCCCGCTTGTTCTCACCACTCCGCTCTTCGCCGAAGGCTCGTCCTGGCTGGAAAACGACCGCCTCACCGGCGACTGGGGCGGCGCCCGAACCGCTCAGGAAGAGGCAGGCTACAAGTTCTTCGCTTATTACAACGCGATCTTCGCCGGCAACGTCGATGGCGGTAACAGCACGGATTCCAGTTATGCCGGCGACCTCTTCCTCGGCGCCGAGTTCGATTTGGAAAAAATCTTCGGCTGGGATGACACGAAGTTCGTCCTAACCGGAATCGACCGCCACGGCAGAAGCATCGATGAAGCCGTCGGCGGGCAATACAGCGTGATGCAGTGTGTCGGCGGGCAGAACGCCTTCCTCTACAACATCACTCTGGAGAAGAAATTCCTCGATGACTCGTTGTCCGTAAAGCTCGGCCGGATGACTGCGACGGATGATTTCGTCGGCTCGCCGTATTACGGATTCTCGGTGAACAATTCGGTGAACGGCCAGATCCGCGCGGCGTTGTTCGACGGCGTGATGAGCTCCTATCCGTTTCCAGTGTGGGGTGGCCGGGTGAAGTATGATCTCAACGACGAGGCTTACGCGATGCTCGGTGTCTTTCAGAATCCCATCGACATGTTTGATCGCGACACCCAGGGCGTGGACTTCAATTTCGAGAGTGGCGACGGCGTTTCCATTTTCACCCAGGGCAACTGGAACCCGAAATTCGACAACCGGCCCGCCCATTTTTTCGCGGGGATGAATGTCGCGTTTTTCGAGATGGACGAGTTCAACAGCACGGAGACGCGCGACAAGTTCGTGCGCTTCTACGGCCACGCGGACTATCAGGTGTATGCCGAGGCGCCGGGCAGTGAGGAGGGGCTCGTGCTGTTCGCGACGCTCGGTTACTCGCCATTCCAGGACGCGGCGATCATCCCGGTGCAATCGACCTTTGGCGCGAATTACGAAGGACTTTTCCCCGGCCGCGACAAGGACAACACCGTGTTTTTCGCGACTTACGGAAACTTCAGCAACGACTACACCGCCCAACAGGCGAGTGCCGGCGCGGGCAGTCCGGAATACGAAGTGGTGCTGGAAATCGGCCACCGCTTCCAAGTCACACCGTCCACGTATATCCAGCCGGACATCCAGTACATCGTCCACCCGGGCGGCACCGGGGACATTCCGAACGCGCTGGTGCTCGGCTTCCAATACGGCGCGAGTTTCTGAAGACGGAGCGCGGATCTTTAGTCCACATCGCCAAAACAAGATACCGAAACCTGTTCCTGGTTAGGAGTTTCGCCGCGCGGTCCGGAGTTCAGGCGTCAAGCTTGCCTCTTCAAGAGCACGATAAATCGTGAACTCCGGACCGTTTTCTAGTGGCACACGGCCCGGTGGGTTTATCTAGATGCCGATGAGGGTGCCGTGACCTTCCTGCCCGCCGCCATGGACTGATGATCGCAACACGCCACAAAAACGATTAGCAGGAACTCAACTGCTTGTAACTCCGAGACGCTTATGAAATCCTACCCGCCATGGACGTCCGTGTTTCCTCCCGTCTGGCCGATTTTGTTCCGGCGATCGGCTGGCTGCGCGGCTATCGGGCGGACTGGCTGCGCGGCGATCTCGTCGCAGGGATCACCCTGGCGGCCTATCTGATGCCGGCCGGCATTGGCGACGCGTCGCTGGCCGGTCTGCCGCCCGCGGCGGGGCTTTACGCCTGCCTCTTCGCCGGTCTGGTGTTCTGGCTCTTCAGCAGCTCGCGGCATACGACGGTCACCGTGACCTCGGCGATTTCCCTGCTTGTCGGCTCCACGCTGGGCCCCATCGCCGGCGGCGATCCGGCGCATTACGCGGCCATGGCGTCCGCCACGGCCGTGATGGTCGCGGCCTTGGCGCTGATCGCGCGCTTGTTCCGGGCGGGAGCGGTGGTGAACTTTATCTCCGAGTCCGTGCTGATCGGATTCAAATGCGGCGTCGCCCTCTATCTGGCAAGTTCGCAGCTGCCGAAGCTCTGCGGCATCAAGGGCGGGCACGGCGATTTCTGGGAGAAATCCGCCGATTTCATCCGGCACGCGGGGAACACCAATCCGACCTCGCTGATGATGGGGGTCGCGGCGTTGGTGGTGCTGTTTCTTGGGAAAAAATTTCTGCCGCGCATTCCCGTCGCCCTGGTCGTGGTGCTCGTCGGGCTGCTGATCGGCGCGAATTTCGATCTCGCCGGGCGCGGTGTGAAAATGCTCGGCGAGGTGCCGCAGGGGCTGCCGCCGTTAGGCATTCACGGGCTGGAACGCAGCGATTTGAACAGCCTGCTGCCGCTGGCGATGGCCTGCTTCCTGCTAGGCGCGGTGGAGACCGCAGCGATCGGCCGGACCTTCGCCCGCAAGCACGGCTACCGGCTCGACAGCAACCAGGATTTCCTCGCGCTCGCCGGAGCCAATCTCGCCGCCGGACTTGGCCAGGGCTTTCCCACCAGCGGCGGCATGTCGCAATCACTGGTCAATGAGTCCAGCGGCGCGCGCACCCCGCTTTCCGGATTCAT
>JBIHZT010000196.1:0-6749 GCA_044240265.1 Luteolibacter sp.
AACTCGCCGAGCGTTTTCAATTTCTACACGCCGGTCTATCAAGCGCCGGGCGAGATCCGCAACGCCGGCCTGGTCAGCCCCGGCTTCCAGATCATCAACACCTATTCCGCCGTTTCATTTCCCAATCTGCTGTGGGACTACCTCCATGACGGCTTCAAGTCCGGCTGGACATGGCAATTCCCGCTCGACTACAGCGCGACACTCCTGCTCGCTGAAAATCCGGCAGCCCTCGTCGATCACGTCGATCTCCTCGTCTGTGCCGGGACCATGACCGCCCGCACCCGCGGCATCATGCTTTCGGCACTGCTCAACCCGGCGCTCAGCCAGAAGGACCGCGTCGCGCTGGCCGTCTGGTGCGCCATGACCAGCCCGGAAGGGGTGGTGCAGAAGTGATGGTGTTAAAAGTTATTTGTTAAATGTGATACGTGAACCCGGGCCATCTTCCCTTTTAACCCATAACCATTAACTTATAACCTCCAATGCGCTCACGCCGTCAATTCCTCGGAGAAGCCAGTTGTGCCGGTATCGGTTCCGCTTCGATCGTCTCGACGCTTCTCAATCTCACCATGGCCAACCATGCAGCCGCCCAAGCCGGCCTGCCGGGTGAGCGCAAGGCGCTGGTCTGCCTTTTTCTATCCGGCGGCTGCGATACATTCAACCTGCTCGTCCCCCGGGACGCTACACGACACGCCGAGTATGCCGCGGCCCGTTCCGCGCTGGCGCTTCCGATCAATGATCCAAGTCCCGCGAAGAATCTGATCCCGCTCGATTTCAACGACACCGGCCGCCAGTATGGCCTGCATCCCGCCTGCATCCGGCTTGCGGAAATGTTCAACGGAACCGGCAGCTTCGTGGGGAAAAAACGCGTCTCCTTCCTTTCCAATATCGGCACGCTCATCGAGCCGATTCCGAACAAGCAGGCCTATCTCGACGGCACCGTCGGCATTCCCAAGGCCTTGTTTTCCCACCGGGATCAGATCGAGCAATGGCAAACCTCCGTGCCGCAAGGGATGCGGATTCTTTCCGGCTGGGGTGGTCGCGCGGCGGATGTGATCCACTCCAAGCTGAACACCGAGCAGACCGGCAGTTACTACATGCCAATGAATTTTTCACTCTCGGGAAACGCCGCTTTCCAGATAGGCCAAAGCGAGGGCCAGTTCGTCATCACCAGCAGCGGTGCGCTCTCCTTTACCGGCGCGGGCCGGAGCTCGCCGGTCAACCAGGCGAAGGACCAGATCCTGCGCTCCACTGTCGCCAGCCCGGTCGAGGAGCACTATCAGAATCTTTTCCAGCGCACTCATGGCCGCATCACGTCGAACAGCATCGAGCGCGGCGCGCAATTCCAAACGAAGTTCGACACGCCCGGCATGATCAACGGGCAGGACATCAACGCGGTGATCGCCGCTGCCGGATTTCCGAACCATTGGCTGTCCGACCAGTTTAAAGCGGCCATCAAGACCATCGCCATCCGCGAGACGCTCAAGCTGCGGCGGCAAACGATCTTCATCGAGTTCGGCGGCTGGGATCACCATACCGAGCTCCTAACGAACCAGCGCAACATGCTGCTCACGCTCGACGGAGTGCTCTACGCCTTCCAGAAATCGCTGGAAACCCTCGGCCTCGCGCAGGACGTCGTGACCTTCACCTGCTCGGACTTCGGCCGCACGCTCCGCTCGAACGGCCAGGGCACCGACCACGCGTGGGCGGGAAACCAATTCGTCATGGGCGGTCCCGTCGCCGGTGGACTGGTCTGCGGTGCGTTCCCCTCGCTGGAGATTGGCGGCCCGGGCGACATCGGCCGCGGCGGGCGGATGTTTCCGACGCTTTCCGCAGACGCCTATTTCTGCGAGTTGCTCCGCTGGTTCGGCGTGACTTCCGGCGACATGGACACCGTCTTGCCGAACATCAGGAATTTCTACAATCCAGCCAGCGGCACCGGCCCGGTCGGATTCATCGCCTGATTCCAGGCTGCTGTGCGGTTAGGGGTAATGGGATTTCACAAGGCTTCAATCAATCGATGGCAGCAATCGCGCATGGAGGAGCTCGAAGTGCGTGTGAAGAACTCGCAAACGCAGCCAAAGACTGGTTATCACTTGGGAGGGGACATCAGGTTTTTTGAAGGCGAGTGCCTGCTTGTCGCGCCCTTGGAGGATTTAGCGTTGCCGACCCGGTCAGGTTCATGCCCAGAATCCGCCATGCGCCGGTCCTTGCCCATCGTCGTGATCATTCTGCTTTTCGCCCTGATCGCAATGGTCATCTGGGTGTCGAATCGACTCGATTTCCCAGTCGAGCCATCGCCTGCCCAGCCGTCGGGGAAAAGCGAAATCAAATCGTCACCGCCTCCAGGCCCGAGCGCCACCGAAGCCCTGCTCGCGGGTTATGGCGATCCGGCGACTCCGCCTCTTGACGACCTGCGGAAAATCCAGCGGGTCGCGATTGGCTATTTCTCAGTGATCAAAGACTCTGTCCGCTTCCCCATCGGCGGGAACGAAGACTTTGCCACGGCGCTGCGGGGAGAGAATCCCAATCGTGAAGTTTTCATCCGTCCGAGCCATCCGGTTTTTTCGGAAGACGGACTTTTGATCGACCGCTGGGGAAGTCCGTTGATCGTCCACCCTGAGGCTTGGCGGCAGCTTGAATTGCGTTCGGCGGGTCCCGACCGGCATCCTTTCAACGACGATGACTTGATCCTCTCTCCCGCCGGGACATCTTCATCAGGGAAGTAACTCGCTTAGCTTGAATTGAATGGGCTGCCTGATGATGAGGCTTGCGTGGTCGGACGCCACACGCCAAGCTCCCGCACTAATTATGAGCGAACGACGCGTCGTCATCACCGGCATTGGATGCATCACCCCACTTGGCAACGACCTGACCTCCACTTGGGAAGGCCTCAAGGAAGGGCGCAGTGGCATCGGGACCATTACTCAAATCGACCCAACGCCGTTCGACTGCCGAATCGGTGGTGAGGTGAAGAATTTCAACCCCGACGACTTCTTTAATGTTCCCAAGGACGCCCGGCGCTCGGACCGCTACGTGCAACTCGCGGTGGCGGCCTCGAAAATGGCGATGGAGGATTGTGGAATGGATATTTCCACCATCGACTCCCGGCGCTTTGGCGTGATGGTCGGCAGCGGCATCGGCGGTCTCGCGACTCTTGAGCGCGAGCATTCCACCTACATCAACAAGGGCCCCAAGCGGGTTTCGCCATTCACGATCCCGATGATGATTTCCAACATCGCCAGCGGAATCATCTCCATGGAATACGGCCTGCACGGCCCTAACATGGTGATCGTGACCGCCTGCGCGACGTCAAACCACAACATCGGTGAAGCCTGGCGTATCATCAAGTTCGGCGACGCGGACGCCTTCGTCTGCGGCGGTGCGGAAGCCGCGATCCTGCCGATGGGCTTGGCCGGATTCGGCAGCATGAAAGCGCTCAGCACCCGCAACGACGACCCCGAGGGCGCGTCGCGGCCTTTCGATAAAAACCGCGACGGCTTCGTCATGGGCGAAGGTGCCGGCGTGGTCGTCATCGAGGAACTCGAACACGCCCTCAAGCGCGGCGCGAAAATTTATGCAGAGCTGATTGGTTACGGCGTCAGCGCGGATGCCTATCACCTCAGCGCGCCGTCGCCCGACGGCAGCGGCCCGGCCTATGCCATCGGCATGGCGCTCAAGCACGGAAAGAAAAATCCGGAAGACGTGGGCTACCTCAACGCCCACGCCACCTCCACCGGACTTGGCGATGTTGCGGAAACCAAGGCGATCAAACTCGCCTTCGGCGACTACGCGACGAACGGCCTGATGGTCAGCTCTACCAAGTCCATGACCGGACACATGCTCGGCGCGGCCGGTGGCGTGGAGCTCATCGCGAGCGTCATGGCCATCAAGGACGGTGTGATTCCACCTACGATCAATGTGGAAGAGCAAGACCCCGAGTGCGATCTTGACGTGGTGCCTAACGTCGCCCGCGAGGTGCCGGTCAAGGTGGCCCTCAGTAACAGCTTCGGCTTCGGCGGTCACAACGCGTCCGTGCTCGTCAGCAAGTTCGAGTGAATTTGCCCATGGAAAATCCGGTGCATCGGCAGACGGGGGAGATCGCGTTCGGCGATACCGATGCCAGCGGCTGGATGCATTTCCCCAACGTTTTCAAATACGTGGAATCGGCGGAGCACGCATTCCTGCGTTCGCGGGGCGTGCTCGTTTTCGACCGCGCGGAAGGCGGCTGGCCGCGGGTGAAAGTGGCCTGCGATTACAAGCGGCCGTTCCAGTGCGGGGACGCTTTCGAGGTGCTGCTAGGAATTTCAAGGATCGGCGCGTCGTCGGTCGCGTGGAATTTCGAGGTCATCAACACCGCCGGGGAAATCGCCGCATTCGGCAGCATGACGAATGTCCGCGTGGATCAAGAAGGAAAGCCCAAGCTGATTTCCGACGAGGAGCGCCAACAACTGGAGCGCGGGATTCATGCCGCCTGAATCATGGAAACCTCCTCCGAAATCTCCGGCCGCGTCATCCTCGTCCCGACTCCCATCGGCAACATGAGCGACATCACGCTCCGCGCCCTGGAAATCCTCCGCAGCGCCGACCGCATCGCCTGCGAGGATACCCGCCACTCCGGCCAGTTGTTAGCGCATCACGGCATCTCCGGCAAGCCGCTCGTCTCGCTCCACGAGCACAACGAAGCCCGCCGCGCGCCGGACCTCATCGCCGCGGCCAGCGCGGGGGAGACCATCGCCGTCATCAGTGACGCCGGCATGCCCGGCATCTCGGATCCGGGCTATCGTCTTGTGCAAGCCTGCATCGAGTCCGGCACGCCGCTCGAAGTGCTGCCCGGCCCGTCGGCTGTTATCACCGCGTTGATCGGTTCCGGGTTTCCTTGCCACGCGTTCCGCTTCGGAGGTTTCCTTTCGGTGAAATCCGGCAAGCGCCGCAGCGCGCTAACCGCCGCGCTGGAGTCGGGCGAAACCGGCATCTTCTTCGAGTCGCCGCACCGGATTGTTTCCACGCTGGAAATTCTAGCGGAAATCAACCCGCTTGCCCGCGCCTGCGTCGCCCGCGAGCTGACGAAGAAGTTCGAGACCTACCACCGTGGCACCGCCGCCGAGGTGCTCGCGCATTTCCAAAGCCATGCGCCGAAGGGCGAGATTGTGCTGCTGGTCCACGCTGAAATGTAGTCCTGGACTACGTTGTTCATGCCAGCGTGATGCCCACCGGGCAATGATCCGAGCCGTGGACGTGCGGCAGGATCTCCGCATCTTTCACGCGGCTCATGAACGGCGAGGAAACTCCGAAGTAGTCGATTCTCCAGCCCACATTGCGCTCCCGCGCGCCGCCTCGGAAGGACCACCACGAGTAGGCGTCCTTTTTGTCCGGATAGAAATGGCGGAAGGTGTCGGTGAAACCGGCCTCTAGCAACTCGCCGAAACCCGCCCTCTCCTCGTCGGAAAATCCTGCGGAAAAGCGGTTGTCCTTCGGTCGGGCGAGGTCGATTTCCTGATGGGCCACATTCAGGTCGCCGCAGAAGATGACGGGCTTGGTTTTCGCCAGTTCCGCGACATGGCGGCGGAACGCCTGGTCCCATGTCATCCGATAGGGAAGCCGGCGGAGTCCGTCCTGCGAGTTCGGCGTGTAAACATTCACGAGGTGGAAATCCGGATATTCCAGCGTGAGCACCCGGCCTTCCTTGTCGTGCTCGTCGATGCCGAGGCCGGTCCGGAAATCGATCGGCTTCTCGCGGGTGAACACCGCGACGCCGGAGTAGCCGGGCTTGTGCGCGGAATCCCAGTAGCCGTGATAGCCGCCGAGTTCCAATGGCAGTTGAACTTGTTCCGGCCGCGCCTTCGTCTCCTGAAGGCAGAGGATGTCCGGCTTTTCCGCCGTCACAAAGTCACCGAGGCCCTTGCCGATCGTGGCGCGGATGCCGTTTACGTTCCAGGAAATGAGTTTCATCGGCGCGGAGCTTTCACCTCGGACCGGCAACATGCAATCCCCTGGGCTGAAAATCCGGTGACGCTCCTCGACCGCTTTCCGACAAGCTTCCGGCTACGATGTCCTCGTCCACCAAGACGAATGCAAACCGGATCCGAATCCGGCGATCCTGCCGCTGTTTTCGGTAGATTGTAACGAAAAAAGGATGGTGGACCGCCTGCAACGCAGGGCGAATCCGCCACCCGGGAATTCTGGTTTTCAGGAGCTGTGGATTATCTCACCCGCAGGTTCAAAGTGACGAGCACCGGCGCTTGGCCGCGGCGTGACGCACCCACGACCACGCTGAAATAGCCCTTGGTGGTGGGCTTGCCGGAAATCTGCCCGTTGCCGGAGTTGAACACCAAGCCAGGTGGCAGCCCGATCGCGGTGAATCCGGTTGTCTCGAAATTGGTGGTGATGGCGTACGTGCGCATTGGCTTGGCCCTTTTCAGCGACAGGTCCGACAAGTCGCTCGTGATTTTGGCAACCGGAGCCAAGGCCGCTTTGTTGAAGGCGTAAACATCCGCCACCACGGCCTGCCCTTCGCTTCTGAGGGTGGCAATTGCCGAGGAGGCGGGTGCCGCTTCGGGTGAAAACTCGACGTCTTGAATGCCGGCTTTATCGTCGTAATCCACTTTGAAGCGACTGGTTTCAACCCAGTCAGTCCCGGTGTATGAGAAGAAGACGTAGGAGCTGTAGGATTTGGAGTTGGAGTAGTCGTCGTTGACGGTTGGTATTTTAGTGTGTTGTTTTTTGCTATCAATGCACCTGAGGGGCGCATG
>JBIHZT010000286.1:0-5483 GCA_044240265.1 Luteolibacter sp.
GATGCCGCGCTCGAGCCCGGTGATATTCCCGGCGTCGCTCGCGAAGGCCGCGGTGATCGAATGTCCCGCTTCCAGTCCGCGTTCGAGACCGGCTAACAATTTTGCCTGCGCCGGAGGCAGCCGGGTCCCCCGCAACACCGTCGCGGCCTTGCGAATGTCGAATCCAGCCTCAAGCAGCTTGGCGGTTTCCGAGTAGAAAAGATGTTTCGCGCTGGCGCTTGAATTCATGGGCTACCGCCAGCAATAGCCTTGGTGAGCGCGCGGTCCAAGTTTCAAATCCGCAGAGTGCTTTCGCTGAATTTCAGGTGGTCACGGATGTTTCGGCAGCATTTTCAATTTGCCGCGCCGGTATTCCCAAACATGGAGCCACGGGTGCATGCCGTGCTCGTCCGACGCGTAATACGCCGAATAAGCGACTCCTGCGAACCACATGGCAGGCACGAGGATCAATGCCATGCCAAATGTGGCGAGGGCCAGCCACAGGGTGACGAACACCATCAACACATTTCCGGCGATCATAATGCCCACGCCGGAACGGTAATGGTGTTTGTAGAGGTGTCCCAGTCCAGGGACGATACTGAGGATCGCGGCGACGGCATTGCGATCCACTTGTTTCCACGCATCGATGAGTTCTTTCATGGCGTTTAAATGGGGGTTAAATCCGCATAAAACATGCCGGATCCCGCCGCCCGGCGCAAGTCAAGAATGCTGCTGTTCCTGATCGATGGTCGGTTCAAGCCGGCTTCAGCAAATAGCCCGCGACCCAGCCTTCTTCACCGCGCCCGTTCCGGCACCAGTGCCAGCCGTGGATTTGGCGGAGGGACTCGATGCGGTCGCCACGTTTGATGGTGAGCACGGTGGGATCGTAGTCCTCCATGGCGGCGAAGCGTCCCTCGCCTAGAGGTTCCAGGATTTCCTCCGGGACATAACCATCATTGCCATTGCGGTCGGTTGCCCAGACCCATCCGGGCCAGGCATGGTCGGCGAGGCCTACGTTGATCTCGTCTCCAGCGTTCAATTTGATGGGATCGCTGTCCTTTTCCTCGTAATCGGCGTTTGCGGTGAAGGTGGCCATGGCGGGAGGATGAAATCAGATGGTCGGGAATTTGCGAATGTTCATTTGCCCCGGTGGCTGGATGGGTGGTAGAGAAACGCCATGAAATTTCTCATGCCGACGACCATTCTGTTTCTCGCCGTCTCCTGTGCTCCCAAGCCGGACGTCACTCCTGCAGCGACGCATTTCCGCCCCCAGTCGGGTAATCCGGCGCCTCGGATCGCAGCCTACTGTGTCGCCCAGAAGGGCCGCAAGGTCGGTAACGGCGAGTGCTGGACACTTGCGGACGAGGCATTCAAATCCGCTGGTGCCAGACGCCCGGGCAGCGACATGCGCGTCTGGGGTCGCCGGGTGGATCCCGCCAAGGAGTTGATCAAGCCGGGTGACGTCGTGGAGTTCCAAAGCGCGCGCTTCTCGGACGGCATCATCACGGGTTCCGCCCATACGGCGGTCGTGGTGCGGGGCGGCAACCAGGACAATTTTACCATTGCCGAGCAGAACTGGGGCAGGAAGACCGTCCGGTTCCGGGAAATGAGCATGAGGACGCTGGTCGCCGGGAAGGTGACGATCTACCGCCCGTGAGGCTGCGGTCCGGCTGGCCACGGCCTGCACCCATCCATCGTCCCGTTCCTCCGCATGTAAGATCAACCCGCCTCCTTTTGGGTCAGGTGGCGAAGTCCTTGTTTCGGGTCATCGGGACAGGCGCGAGGGGAGAAATGCGAACTTCCCGGATTCTTCGCGCTCCTTTACATC
Source organism: Luteolibacter sp. (assembly GCA_044240265.1). Lineage (GTDB taxonomy): Bacteria > Verrucomicrobiota > Verrucomicrobiia > Verrucomicrobiales > Akkermansiaceae > Luteolibacter. The sequence goes on from JBIHZT010000286.1 coordinate 1,808, forward strand.
CGGCTTGGTCCGTGTAGCCTTTCTTTGCTGCTCACCACCCCCATTTCAATGTTTCGTCAGCCACGTCCCCCCGACCCGGACCAGGAGCTTGTCACGCGTGCCCAACAGGGTGATACGCGTGCCTTTGATGCCCTGATTCTCAAATATGGCGACAAGCTGTACGGCCTTGTTTACAACATGACCTCCCATAAGGAGGATACTCACGACCTGCTGCAGGAGATCTTCGCGCGGGCCTATCAATCGCTCGGGAAATTCAAGGGGAACTCTGCTTTCTACACCTGGATCTATCAGATAGCGGTCAACCTGACGCTCAACTTCCTGAAGAAGAGAAAACGTCGCACCAGTCTGAGTCTTAATGATATGGAGTCATCGGTGCAGCAGGATCCGGCCTTGATTGACACCGCTCACGAGGCGAATCCCGAGAAGCAGACCAATCTCAATGAATTGCAGTTAAAATTGAACGAAGCGATGAAGAAGTTGTCTGATCCTCACAGAATGGTTGTGACGATGTTCGACATCCAAGGCATGTCCCATGCGGAAATCGCCAAGGTGCTCAGCACATCGGAAGGGACCATCCGGTCCCGTCTCCATTATGCGCATCTCCAACTTCAATCCGCCCTGCAAGACAGTTGGGAAGAAAGATTTTAAAATTGTTCTTGCGCTCGGGGCGATTATTTTATAATTCCTAATTATCAACCGCCGTGAAACCAACGATTGAACAAATTGGAGATCTTTTAGCCCTCAAGCGCGATGAGCGTCCTGAGGAGGGCTACTGGCAGGATTTCCTCTGTGAATTTCACCAAAACCAGCGCGAGCAGGCGGTGAAAAAGTCGGCTCTCTCGCATTTCTTTGGAAATGTGACTGGTTGGTTCTCCGACATGGGCCCTTCGAAGTGGGCCTACGGTGCCGGTCTGGCCTACGCGGCCGTGACAGTGGCTTTTTTCCTCACGCCGCGCGATGTGGTCAAGGAGGGAGTGCCGGTTTCACCGGTGAACTACCAAGTCATCCCCGCACCCGCTTCACCTGCGGTTGAGCAACTCAACCAATTGGACCTGAGTCCCACGACTCAAGGCAATATCGGCGAACAGGTTTTCTAATTCCAGCAACCCCGAGATGGTGGATCTGGAATGCCCGCGCCGACGATGGTCGGAACGAATGTTATTTTTATGGGTGGCTTTTGTCGCCACAGGCTTCGCGCAGCCCGTCGCTGTCAGTCCGCGCTGGCAAGTGACTTTTCCCGCGCTACCCGGCGGAATGGCGAGTGAGTCCACCGCAGTCCCGGTGAGCGGTGATTCGGAGTTGGTCGCAGTCGTGATGGCCGGAGCTGACGGGCTGAGTCCAAAGCTCCAGCTCGGGAATCGCCCGGTCCAGGCCAAGGTGATCGGACACGATCCGGTTTCGCGGCTTGGGTTCATCCAGGTGGATGGTGGAGTGGCGCCGAAGGCAATGGACTGGGTGGAGGATGCCAGCATGAGCTCCAGCGCTTCCTTGAATGTGATGGAGGCCGGGGGATCCGGGAAGTGCCGCACCACGGGGTGGGTCAAACAGGTGGGCGGCAAGATTCTGCCTTTTGCCCTGCTGCGGGTGAGTTTCAGGCAGACGGTTCCACCGTCCGGCACTCCTCTGCTGGATAATGCCGGACGGGTGGTCGCGATCGTTTTCCAAAGTGCGGGCTCGGGAAATACCGGCTATGCCATCCCTGCCGAGGCGGTGCTCCGGGTGCGGCAGGATGTTTTCAACGGCGGGCACTTGGTCCGCGGCTGGTTGGGCCTGGCACTGCGGGCGGAATCGCAAATCCCGCAAATCAGCCGGGTTCTTGCCAACTCTCCGGCCGCGGCCGCCGGGATTCGGCCGAACGACGTGCTTCTCAGCATCGGCTCCCGACAGATCGCCGACTACGCGGATGCTGCGAACGCGTTTTTCTATCTGCTCCCCGGCCGGCCGGTGCGGGTGAAGGTGGTTCGAGGTGCTGACACGCTGGAATTCACCCTCACGCCTGTCAGACCGGTGGACTAAGCCTCACTTCGCGGGGGCGGGTTGTGGGATGGGAAGCTGTCGTGGCAATGCCGCCGGCCGGAGTGACTGCGGAGTGGCGGGCGTCTCCGACAAGGACAGCAGGAACGACCATTGATAGGTCTGGTCCGGCCGGATCAGGTATTGCGGCAGGGCGATGGCACCCCATGAGTTGGTGCCGCCAAGACCGGATTGGCGGTGGTCGAGATTGAGCGTGTAAAACTTCCGCTCGGGAATCTCGCAGGAATGCATCGCGAGCTGGATGTCGTCTGCGGCGCACGGGTAGGCGGACATTTCCAGCAGTGATTTTCCAGTCGCATCGATCCGCAAGCTGCCGCCGCCGGACGGGCTGGACAGGGTCGCCCAGCGGATTCCGGTGCGGTTGCCCGATTCCTGGGGATCGATGTAGGGATGGAACAACGCGGGGATACGGCCCTCGTGAATCGCGGTCCACGAGCCGGACTTGCGGTCGATGTAGTTTTCGTGCGGTCCGTTACCAAACCATTTCCAGACCGGCGCTGTGTCGGGGATCTCACACTGGTAGCCGATCCGCGGAATCGTCGGCAGTTCCTTGCCAGGGCGAAATTCGGTATCGATGGCGATCTGGCCACCGCCGGTGATGCGGTAGCGGAGGGTTGCCGCGCTCTGGTTGGCAGGGATGGCAAGCTCGGCGGTGACGACGACATCGCTGCCATCCTGGACCACTGTCGTTTTAGTGGCGGTAGCCTTTGCTCCGGCATATTGCCAGACCCTGAGCTTGTGATTGAGCTTGGCTCCTTCGTCGTTGTTGGTGGTAGGACGCCAGAAATTGAGTTTTAAGGGGGAGAGCAGCCATTCCTGTTCCTTTGCCTTGATGGAAGCGAGGCAGCCGCTTGCTTTGTCGATGATTGCGGTGACGTCCGCGGCCTTAAGGGAGATCTGTGCGGTATCCTCGGTGAATCCGGCGGCGGATCTGGAAGCAGCGGGCGATGGCGGGGTGCGCTTGCCCCATGGCAGCGGGATTTCATCCCAGGCGATCGGCATCCCGGCGGGATACCAGGCGTTAGGCGCTGCCAGATCGTAGCGAATCCGAAGGAAATACTCTGAGTCGGGTTTGGGCGCGACGGCCGTGGCGATTTCCAGCACCGCGCTTTGCTGCGGAGCGATCGCAGGGAGGTTGAGTCTTCCTTCCGCCACGGCGACGCCGTCTTGCAGCAGTTTCCACGAGCCGTTGACGGAGCTGGTGTTGCGGAAGAAGTATTCATTCCTGACATTCACCTTGAGCGCGGGCGTGGCGACGTCTATCGGAGTGGTGTGAATTTCCTGATAGATCTTCCTTACTTCGTCAAACTGCGGGGAAGGGGAAAGCGTGGCGGTAACGAGGCCGTTGGAGCAGAACGAGTAGTCGGTCGGGCGGTCGTTGAAATCGCCGCCATAAGCGAGAAACTCCTGGGTTTTCTGTTTTTCGGAGTCTTTCGCAAAATCGAGCATTAGCACTGAATCCGCCGCGGGGCCTGCAAGTTGCTCCGCGGTCAAGGCGCGGGAATAGACGGCGGCCTTGCGAACCGAGCCTCTGAAGCGGCGGGCGGTTTCCTCGGTATCGATGCCGACCGCCAGTTCGAAGGGATTTTTGGAAACCGTTCCGGTGCAGGGCTTGGTCGCGACCTGTTGGCCGTCGATGAAA
>JBIHZT010000197.1:0-6739 GCA_044240265.1 Luteolibacter sp.
AAGGACCTCGGCGGCCAGCTCTTCCTGCGCGAGACGCACCTCAAAGTCCTGCGCGTGCTCGAACAAGCCGAGGCGCTCACCCAGCGGTATCACGTCGTCGTGGCCAATCCGCCGTATATGGGAAACATGAGCATGGACAGGCCTTTAGCCGAGTTCGCTGCTGATGGTTATCCGGAATCAAAGTCAGACATGTTCGCGATGTTTATCGAACGCTGTCGTGAGTTAGCCGTTCAACGCGGCTACTTTGGAATGATAACAATGCAGAGTTGGATGTTCTTGGCCTCCTTCGAGCGACTGAGAGCAGGTCTTCTGCGTAGTGTCAGCATTTCGAGCCTTCTTCACCTTGGCGCTCGCGCATTTGATAGCATCGGTGGGGAGGTAGTTCAGACATGCGCCTTCGTCGCGGTGAAGCAACTCAGCACACAGACGGCTGGAGTCTTCGTGAAGCTCGTGGATGGTCGAAGCGAGAAGGCGAAAGATGAAACCTTCCGTGCGGTGGTAGCAGGCAGCCGACGAGATTTGCTTTTCCGAACTGACAGTTCGGAGTTCATCAAAATCACCGGCGCTCCAATCTCTTATTGGATTGGGGAGAGGACAAGAAACGCATTTTTCCGCAGCCCATCGCTTCTTGAAATGGCGCAGACCAAGGCGGGGCTCACGACCGGAGATAACACATTGTTCCAGCGTGAATGGCAGGAGGTTTCGTGTGGACGAATCGGTTTCAATACAAAGTCTCGCGATGAAACTTTCGGCACGAACAAACGGTGGTTCCCCTGCAACAGCGGTGGCTCTTTCCGCAAGTGGTATGGCAACAACGAAACAGTAGTTGATTGGCAAAACGACGGTGAGCGAATTCGCAATCTGTGCGACCCGAAAGGCCGAAAGAAAGCAAGCACACGAAGCACGGAGTGCTATTTCAAACCCGGCGTGACATGGAGCAAGATTGGCAGCGGAATGTTCGCCGCACGGCAGTTCACCTCCGGCTACATCTTCGACGATACTGGTCAGTCCGCATTTCCGCTCAACGAAGCAGACCATGCGCTACTAACGGCCGCTTTGTGTTCTTCGACGACCGCACATTTCCTTTCGTTTCTCTGCCAGACGTTGTCTTTCAACAAAGGCGATGTTGCACGAACTCCGATTCCCAAGGACCGAGCTGGCTTGGAAACAGTCGCGGAATCTGCCGTAGCTCTCGCCCGCGCCGACTGGGACAACTTCGAGACCTCGTGGGACTTCCGCGACCAGCCGTTGCTGCGGCCGGGGCTGAAGGGCGCGACGCTGGAGGCGAGCTGGCGGAATTGGGAGGCGCAGAGCACCGCCGCCATCCGCCGGATGCAGGAGCTGGAGACGGAGAACAACCGGCTCTTCATCGCCGCCTACGGCCTCGACGGCGAGTTGCAGCCCGAAGTGCCCGAGGCGCAAATCACCCTCGCCCGCGCCGAGGCCCGCCGCGACATGGCCGCCTTCCTCTCCTATGCCGTCGGCTGCATGATGGGCCGCTATTCGCTCGATGCGGGGGGATTGATCCTGGCGAATGCAGGTGACACGGTGGAAGACTATGTTGAGAGAATTGCCGCTCTTAGGAATTCAACATTCAGCATTCAAAATTCAACATTCCATCCGGACACGGATGCCATCATCCCCGTGCTCGATGGCGAGTGGTTCGAGGACGACATCGTGGCCCGCACCCGCGATTTCCTCCGTTCCACCTTCGGCGAAGCCACGCTCAACGAGAACCTGCGCTTCATTGAGGATTCGCTCGGCAAGGAGCTGCGCACCTATTTCCTCAACGACTTCTACAAAGACCACCTCCAGACCTACAAGAACCGGCCGATCTATTGGCAGTTCTCCAGCGGTAAGCAGAAAGCCTTCCAGTGCCTCGTCTATCTCCACCGTTACACGCCTGGCACGCTGGCCCGCATCCGCACGGAATACGCCATCCCGTTGCAAGGCAAACTCTCCGCCCGCATTACCCGTCTCGAAGAAGAGGTCACTCAAGCCACTTCCAGCACCACCCGTAAGAAGCTCCAAACCGAGTTGGACAAGTCCAAGAAGCAGATCGTGGAACTCCTCGCCTTCGACGAGCAACTCCGCTCCTACGCCGACCAAGCCATCACCCTCGACCTCGACGATGGTGTGAAAACCAACTACGCCAAATTCGGTATACTCGTCGCAGAGTCCAAAAAAATCTGCGGCACGAAGGATGATTGAACCATCCCACACCATGAACCCCGAATTATTGCTCCAACTCATTCAGCAGGGCGAAACCATGGACATCGAGTTCAAGGGCGAGGAGAGAAACGCCCTGAGCGACAATGACCTCGTGGAGGCCGTCGTCTGCCTATGCAATCGTCCGGGAGACGTGCCCGGCTACTTACTCGTCGGCGTCGAGGATGACGGCCGCATCACCGGAGCACGCCCTCGCCACGATGCAATCACCCATCCCGTGATGGTATCGGCAATGATTTCCGGTCGCACGCGACCAGCGCAATCGTGCCGGGCAGAGATGGTGGAGGTTTCCGGCAAGCTGGTGCTAGTCATTCAAGTCATACCATCACGCACGCCGGTGGGGACTGGGTCCGGCAAGCATGTGCGGCGCGCTATGGGCAGCAAGGGCCAGCCAGAATGTCTGCCGTACCATTTTCATGAAATGCAATCATCTCTGGCAGATCGGCAGTTCCAAGACTACACCGCCATGAAAGTGGCGGGAGCGACTTGGGATCATCTGGACCCCTTGGAATTCGAGCGGTTCCGCCGCTGCGTGCGGGAGAGCCGGGGCGATGCCTCGCTGTTGCAGCTCAGTGACCTGGAGCTGGCCAAGGCCTTGGGTGCCGTGGAGGCGAATGGCACGGTCAGCGGCGTCCGGGTGCTAGGGTTGCTGTTGTTCGGTCGGGAATCCTCCCTGCGGGAATTCCTTCCCGGCCACGAAGTTGCATTCCAAGAGCTGGCGGGAACCACGGTCAAGAGCAACGAGTTCGAGCGCTGGCCGGTATTGCGGTGCATGGAGTTTCTGATGGATCGCCTACAAGCCCGCAACCGTGAGCAGGAAGTGAATCTCGGCATGCTCCGGATCGCGGTGCCCGATTACCCGGAGCGGGCCTTGCGTGAGGCGGTGGCAAACGCCCTGGTTCACCGGGACTACACCCGCATGGGCGCGGTGCATGTGCAGCTCCATGATGACCGCCTGGAAGTGAGCAATCCCGGAGGATTTCCAGAAGGGGTGACCCTCGCCAACTTGCTGGTCACCCCGCCACGGGCACGCAATCTTCTTCTCGCAGATGCCTTCAAGCGCGCCGGCCTGGTCGAGCGAACCGCCCGCGGGATCGATACGATTTTCGAAGAGCAGCTCCGGAATGGCAGGCCCGCCCCGATTTACGACCGCAGTTCCTCCGTCAATGTCGTGGTGGTCCTCCCCGGCGGCGCGGCCAATCTGGATTTCATCAGTTGCATCACCGAGGAAAGCCAGCAAGGCGTCAATCTGAGACTCGATGATCTGCTGGTGTTGAACAATCTCTGGCACGAGCGGCGTTGCACGTCCGCGGAAGCAGCCGTTCTGATCCAGAAGTCGGATGCCGAGGCCCGGAATGTCCTTCTAGGCTTGGTTGAGCGCGGCTTGGTGGAGGCTCGCGGTGATGGCAAAGGCCGCAGCTACCATTTATCGGCAGCCATTTACCGGCGGCTCGGGGACAAAAGTGCCTACATCCACCAACGTGGTTTCGAGCCGATCCAGCAGGAGCAAATGGTGCTGCAATACCTAGAAAAGCACGGCAAAATCGCCCGTAGTGAGATTGCTGGGCTCTGCAAAATTACCGAAAATCAGACGCGAACGGTCATTAAGCGTCTGCTTAAACAAGGGCGCATGCTGCGCAGCGGAAGTGGAAGAGGAACTCATTATGAACCAAAACGGTAAATACGGTAAAAAATGGTGCGTTTGCGGTAGTGTTACCGAAAAATCGGTAATTTACCGTTTTTTCGGTAAGGAAAGCCGAGCGCTAAGCGCGAAAAACCCCACTTTGGCAGCTCTCGGAAAAAGAATAGAAACGGGATAAATGCAGGATAAAAAATCTTAATTCGTTGTATATAAACACGTTGTCTGATTTAAAAAAGAATAAACAGAATAAATCTGCCACCGATCCAGATACAAAACCCTCATTTTCAGGAACTTGCTTTTATTTCCACGAACTCAAACGGTGAATTATGGTCGCTTTATGGTCGCAACCATAAATTTATGGCTGACGGCCATAATTGTGGCGCGACAACCATTTTCGTCCTCCGACCTCTGATCACTCTACCCTTCTACTCTTCCTCATGACCTCCGACCAAATCGCCACTGCACTCGACCGGCTCTATACCGAAGCCGGCCATCGGATCGTCATTTGGAATGACCCGGAACAAGAGTTTCCTGATTTCGTGGAAAAACTGGCCTTGCCTGGAGTGACCATCCTTCACCTTGACCGGGAGTCCGCGCTTCAAGTGAAAAAGCGTTTGGAGTTGGACGACCGCGCCGGAAAATACCTGCTCTATAGCGAGAAAGAAGCGCCACCCATGGACGAGGACTGGCTGCTCGACCTGCGCCAATACGCCTATGGCTTCCGCGCCGACAAGGCATCTCTCGTCATCGACGATCTTGGCCTGATGAACCACAGCCTCCGCGGGCATCTGGTGGCGCGGCGGAAGTTTTTCGAAAACAAGGATCGGTTGCGTAAGCTCCAAGCTCTCGTGCAACCCACCGACATCGAGGCGGATCTTGACCGGAAGATGCTGGCCGTGCTGCTGAAGTCCGAGCAACCCGAGCTGTTCAGTTTTCTCCGGGTCCTCTTCCAACGCATGGACGAGGAGTCGGAACTGGATCTTTCAATCCACTCCGCCGCCTGGGGAGAGGTGGAGAAGTATGATTTGGCGGATTACTTCTGGGAGCAGGTCCGGGGCTATTTCGGATATGCCGAGGAAACGCCGAGCCTGAAAAACCTGCTCATCCGCTTGCTGGCCACGGACTTTTGCCTGTCTCTGCACGCTGCCGCACCTGCCTCGATCCAGTCACTCAAGCTGCCCGAGGCCGGCTTCTCCAACGTAACGGTTTTCCTGTCCCAATGGCGCGATAGCAATAGCACCGGCGCAGCCTACGACCGGCTCGCCTCCAGAATCTCGATTCTGCTCAAAATCGCCGAAAATCTCGGCAGCTATGATCTGGATGCCCTGGAAGCAGTGCAGACATTTCAGGATGTGGAAAAGCGCATCACCAGCCTGTTGCGTGACCGGATCGTGGAGGCTCCAGACACCGTGAAAGCTCAGGACGTTCATCGCCTTGCGAACCGGCGAATGGACAGCCACTGGGCCTCCGCAAACCTTCCGGACAGCCATCACACTCCCCGCTCCGGATTCCGCTCGGTTTACCTGGCACTGGCGGCAGCGGCAGACTTCCTCGAACTGCGCCGCACTTATGCCGACGGTTTCGGTGCCACCACCGCATCCGATCTCTGGAACTCCTACGCCCGGGAGCTTTACCAATTCGATCAACTTTACCGTCAGTTCAGCGAACACGCCGATGCGGCCGAAGCACAGACATGGAGCGTGCTCAAGCCGCTGCGGGATCAGATCGAACTGCATTACGCCAATGGATTCCTTGCCTCGCTCTCCCTCACCTGGGGTGACCGGGTGGAGGATGGCATGCTCTCCCAATGGAGACTCCCTGAAGTGCTCAACCAGCAGGACTTCTACCGTCGGAAAGTCCTGTCCGTGCTGGACGAGCGCCCAGACCGCAAGGTGTTTGTCATCATCAGTGATGCCTTCCGCTATGAGGCAGCCCGGGAGTTGCTCGTCGAGTTGAACGGGAAGTATCGGTTCAAGGCGTCTATGGAAGCGATGCTGGGTGTGCTGCCATCCTACACGGCGTTGGGCATGGCCAGTCTGCTGCCTCACCACGACCTGTCATACAAGCCCGGCGGTGAAGTAATGGTAGATGGCCTTTCGACCTCCGGCATTCCCGCACGCGATGCCATTCTGGCAAAACACCAGGGCATCGCGGTGAAGGCGGAAGATCTGATGGCCATGAAAAAGGAGGAAGGCCGCGACCACATCCGGGGCAAGCGGGTGGTGTACGTTTATCACAACATCGTGGATTCCACAGGAGACACGGCAGCGACCGAGGGAAACACCTTCAAGGCCGTCCGCGAGGCGATCACCTCGCTGGGGCAACTGACCCGCCAAATCATCGACAAGCTCAACGGTAGCCACGTTTTCATCACCGCCGACCATGGATTCCTTTTCCAAGAGACTGGCCCAAGTCTGCCGGACAAGAGCCAACTGGCTGACAAACCGGATGGAACCGTAATCGCGAAGAAAAGGTATTTGCTCGGGCTGGATTTGCCGAACCACCCGTCCGTCTGGCGGGGAGAAACCCGCGACACAGCCGGCGCCGAGGGTGGCATGAGCTTCTGGATTCCAAAAGGTACCAACCGGTTTCATTTTGTCGGCGGTGCCCGGTTCATTCACGGCGGCGCCATGTTGCAGGAGGTGATGATTCCCTTAATCACCGTGAACGAGATCGTAGGCAAATCGAAGGCCAAGACCCAGACCCGTGAAGTCGGCGTCATCGTGGCCGGTCAGAATCATAAAATCACCACCAGCCTCTATCGCTTCCAGCTCATCCAGACAGAAGCCGTGAGTGACCGAGTCAAAGCCGTGACGCTCAAGATTGCGGTCTATGACGGGGAGGAGCCGATAACCGGTGTGGCCAAGG
>JBIHZT010000198.1:0-6655 GCA_044240265.1 Luteolibacter sp.
GCTGACGCCGTCAATCATCTGTCCGCTTACCGTGTTGGCACCAGTGGAGCTCCCGCCGAAGGTCACGGTGCGGCCGCCGGAGTTCACCGTTTGAATGGTACCCGCGAGGGTGAGCGAGCCGCCGTTGCTTGAGATGGTGGAGCCTCCCGCGCCGACCGCGGCACCGATGTTGCCGCGGACGATGTTGTCGCCGGAGGCATTGCGCAGCTCGGTGCCGCTGAAGGTCATGGAAATGTTGGAATCCAGCGTGATGCCGGATGTGCCGCCTTCGAGTTCGAGACGTCCGTTGCCGTTGGTGGCGGTGATGGATTTTTCCCCGGTGCCGAGGGCGCTGCCGCGGGTGATGACGAGCCGGCCGCGGGTGATGGTGATGCCGCCGGTGAATCTGTTGTCGCCGGTGATTCGAACCGTATCGCCGGCATTCGGGGTGTTGAGCAGCAGTTTGCCGGAGCCGCTGATGTTGTTGGGCAACTGCAGGGTGCCGGTGCGGTTGAAGCTGAGCGTGCCGTCGTTGATGATGGGGCCGCTGCCGGGGCTGCCGGTCGAGCCGCCGTTGCCGATTTGCAGGGTGCCTGCATACGCGGTGATCGTGCCGGGATAGAGGTCGGAGACGATGCGCGTGGTGCCCTGATAGGTGTTGGTTCCGGAAAGCACGAGGTTGTTTCCGGTGCCGGTGAAGGTGATGCCTCCGGAACCAGACAAGGCACCGGAGAGGATGGCTTGGCCGCCGTTGATGGCGTCGATGGCGAGATCCGCGGACAAGGTGGCGTTGTTACCCAGCGTGTAGTTGACCGGGGCGGCGGCGGTGGAGATCACGATGGATGGTGCGATGGTTCCGCTGTTGCGGAAATCGAGCGCGCTTCCCGTTAGGTTGACCGCGTGGGTGGCCGGGCTGTCACCAGCCAGCCGGAGTTGGTTCAAAGCGTAGGTGCCGGAGAAGTTGTTGCTGGTAGCCGTGGTGCCGCCGGGCAGGGTGGCTCCGGAGAAGAATGCGAGGCGGCGGGAGGTGTTGCCGGGTGGCGCGAAGTTGCCGCTCCAGTTGGCGGGTGTGGTCCAGTTTCCTCCGGCGGTCTGGGTCCAGACGAAGGATGCGGGTGAGTTGGCATCGTTGGGATTGGTGCCGAGCGTGTATTCCTGGGCGTTGGTGATGCCGTCGCCATCGGGGTCCGTGGAATCGGCGGCGACGCCTGTGTTGGTGAAGAAGCCGAAGTTCACATCACGCCAGACTTGGAGCGCGTTGGCCGGGCCGGTGAGGCTGGTGAGCACGACGTCGTTGCCATCGCCACCGGTGTAGCTGATGCGCCAGGAATAACCGGCGGCGGTGAAGGTCTGCGCTTCCGGCATGCCGGTGAAGGTTCCGGAAACGGGCCCGGCGCTGGTTTTCCGGAGGATGATGAACTGGCTGCCGATGAGAATTCCCCGGGGAAAGATCACGCTGAGATTTCCGGCGAGCGTGACAGATGCGCCGACTTCGAGGGATGTATCCGGGCTAGCTTGGAACGATCCGTTGGCGGCGATCGTGAGATTTCCGGCGATGGATGCGGTGCCGTTGGCGGCGAGTTGGCCGCCAATGACATCGGCATCGCCAGTGAGGCTGCCGCCGAGCACCAGCGTGCCTTCGTTCACGGTGGTGCTGCCGGTGTAGGGTTGCGCGGCGGAGATCTGCCAGGTGCCAGGGCCGGATTTGAGCAACGATGTCGGCTGCGTGCCGTCGGAAACCAGTCCGGAAACCAGGTTGTTGTTGGTGGAGGGACCTGTGAGTTCCAGGGTGCGTGCCGTGCTGCCACCGGTGATGTTGCCTGCCAGATTCAAGGAGCCGGCCATGCTGTTGATCGCCGCGCCGGAGGGTTCGCCCAGCTGGATGGCGCCGTTAATCCGGTTGTCGCCGGAAACGTTGAACAAGCTGCTGCCACTGGCGGTGAAGGTGATGGAGGAAGGAATGTTCACAGGCGCGTCCCCGCCGAGCTCCACAATGGTGTTCGATCCGTCCACGGTTAGGTTTCTCGGCACCGTGCCGAGCGCCGAGGAGTGTGCGAGGCGCAGCGTGCCACGGGTGAACGTGAGGTTTCCGGTGAAGGAATTGTTTCCGGCCAGCACCACGGTGTCTGTCACAGCGGGGTTCTGGATGGTTACGCCGCCGGTGCCGCTGATGGCTGAGGGAAAGAGCACCGAGCCAGCACGGTTAATGGAAAGCGACGCGTTGTTGATGATGGACGCGCTGCCGGGCGTGCCGGAGTTGCCGCCGGTGCCCACTTGCAGGGTGCCCGCCTCGATGCGGGTGATTCCCTTGAGCTGGTTGTCTCCTGTCAGCACGAGCGTGCCGGGGCCGGTTTTAGAAAGACCGGACACGCCACTAACAGGCGTATCCACCCGGGCGGTGATGCCGGTGGCGGTTAGGAAGGCTGGCTGCATTCCGGCCAACTGAAGAGGTGCGCCGCTGAGGACGGTCTGGGTGTTGAATGTGAGCCCTGCGGGATAAAGGCCGGGCGTGAGGATGACGTTCGCGGACGGGCTTTCAAACACGGCGGTCGCACCACCGGCGTTCGGCCAGCTTGCAGAGCCGTTGTTCCAATTCCGCGTGCTGGTATCCCAGACGTCGTTGCCGGCGGTCCAGGTGAAGGTGGCGGGCACCTGTGTGTTGAAATCGAGTGTCATCTGCCGGCCGCCCTTCTGCATGCTCACCACGCCGGTGCCAAAGTCGCCCGACACGAACGGGCTGTCATAGGCCTTGGTCGGCTTGAAGTTCAGCGTCACGCCGTTGACGCGTGGCGACTGGCTGTAGTTGGAGTATAGCGTCAAGGTGTCGCCGAGCGTCGATTGATAGTTCACGGTGGAACTGGCGAACGTCAGTGAATTGGCTAGAATCTGGTCCTGAAACGCAGTGAAACCGGCGAAATCCGCCGCACGCCCGACTTCCATCACTACCGGTGAGTATTCCTTTTCCAGCACCATCCACTGGCCGGAGAAGGAAGGGTCGTCGTCGTTCCTCCAGGTGAACCCGCCATCGACCACCTTGATGGCGGCGTAGGAGCTGCCGTAGGAGGCGAAGACCCAGCCGGCGCGTTCGACGAGATCCGTGCGACCGGCAGCCGCCACCCAGACCTTCATCTCGTCGGCATACTTCGCGTAGCGGGTGGATTCGGTGCCGTTGTTGTTGAGCTTCTGGACGATGATCGCGTTGCGGCTCTGGACGCTCCAGTGCTGGTTGTAATTGAGGTTTCCCGACGGGGTCACGCTGCACTGGAAGAAGATGCGGGCATCGGGATGCGAGTTGAAGGTCGCGCCGTGCCAGCGGTTCTGGCTGCTGATCATCTGCCACAACCAATAGCGCCAGTAACCGACATGGGAGGTGCCGAGCACGTAATCCGGCGTGACGTAGGTGTAGCGGGTGAAGGTCTCATTAAGATCGATCTGCTGGGTGCCGTTGATCGCGCGGCCCATCTTGCGCTCGATGTTGGTATAGGTGCCGCGGCCCTCGAGGTCCACGGCCAGGTCGATCACGAGCGCCGACGGCCGGTAGGAGCTGGCGAGATAGGTGAGCACGTTGTCGACGGGCGTGGGTGTCTTGCCCATGCCGGTATAGCACCAGAAGATGTTGCTCAGCGGGTTGTCCCAGCCGGTCATGGATTGGCCGCCCTGATAGATCCGCGCCATGCCGCCGCCTTTCACGCCATTGATCTGCTCCTGTCCCCAGGTGATCCAGAACAGGTCCAGCCACTTGCGCGCCAGCTCGCGCAGTTCCATGTCCTCGGCGTAATCGACGAAGTTATAAATCCCTTTGATGGTGACCGGGTTGTAGCCGTTGTTGGAAAACTCAGTCAGCATGCCCTTGCGGGCGCGCTCGCGCAGCCACTCCTTGTAATAGTCGGTGCCCGCCTGATAGTAGGCTTCGGGTGTGATGCCGTTGTCATAGGTCAGCCCGGCATAGGCGGGATGGTTGCGCAGCAGTTTCGCCGCGTGCCACAGGGTGGCGATGTTCATGGCGATCAGGTTTTCGGTGCCGCCGACGGCGGTCCAGACGTTGGCGGGAGTGGCGGCGACGCGGGCAAGATCCGAGTGGCGCTTCGCATACTGCCAGAACAGGTTGAACAAAGCGTCCTCGCTGGCCTGCGTCAGTTTGCCCGGTGCGATGCGACCTTGGCTGCCGTAGTCTTCCAGGATGCGGAATGCCATGTCGGACAGCCAGTCCACGTTGTCGAAGTATTGGTTGTCGGCATACTGGTTGCAGAAAGCGGCGACCGCGGCGTTGGCCTCGGGGAGTTGCTCGTCGTTGAGAAAACACCGCAGGGCGAAATCCATGTAGGTATAACTCTCCGGCCGGCGATATTCGGGGGACGGACTGATGTAGCCTTGGACGAACGGTTTGCCGCGCAGGGGTTCGAGGATCATGTCCCGGCGTTGCTCGAAGGTCTGGAGCGATGCGGGTTCGCGGGTGAGCACCACGTCGTTGCCGTCGCCGCCGGCGTAGGTGATCTGCCAGTTGAGTCCGCCCGCGCTGAACTGCGCGCCTTCGGGCAGTCCGGTGAAGGTGCCGCTGACCGGTTGGGCGCCGCGGTTACTAAGAATGACAAAACCACCGCCGCCGGATGTACCGGGAGAAACCACGAGATCCAAGCTGCCCGCCAGTGTCACGGTGCCGCCGACTGAGAGGCGGTCGGCTTGAGAAGGCATGGCGCGGAGTTCGAGAACCGAGCCCGAGGACAGCGTGAAAGTGCCCACCGTGGACGGTGTGCCTTGGACTGCCAGGCGGGCATCGGCGGCGACACTGATGGCCGCGCTTTGGAGATTTCCGGCGAGGATGAGTTTGCCGGCGTTGACCGTGGTGGTGCCGGTGTAGGTGTTGTTCGGGTGGGCGATTTTCCAGGTGCCGGCGCCGGATTTCCTAAAGTTGAACGTGCTGGTACCATCGATCATCTGGCCGGTGATCTTATTGTCCCCGGTGGAAGTGCCGCCGAAATCCAGCGTGCGGCCGCCGGAGTTTACCGAGCGCACCGTGCCGGCGAAGGTGAGTGAGCCGCCATCGCTGGCGATAAAACCGGTGCCGGCTCCAAGGGCGGCACCGAGCTGGCCGTTGATGACGTTGTCGCCAGCCACGTTTCTGAGGGTGGCCCCGCTGAGGTTGATGCCGATGCCGGATGCGAACGTCAGGTTGCCGAATGAGCCATCGAGGACGACTCGGAGAGAACCGCTGGTGGTGGCGATGACGGTCTTGTTGCCTGAACCAAAGCTGCCGTTGCGGGTGGCTTGCAGCACGCCACTGGAAACCGTGACGTTGCCGGTGAAGGTGTTGGATCCGGAAAGGATCAACGTGCCGGGACCTGCCTTGGTGAGCCCCGCCGAACCGGCAATGATGGAGGAAATTTCCGCCGTGATACCCGTCGCAGGGGTAATCGTCGGCGTGGTGCCGTTGAGCGTGAGCGTCTGGCTCTGGATGATGTAGCCGGTGGTGTTGAAGGTGAGGTCGTTGGCCGTGATGCCGCTCACCAGGCTGACGGTGCCGGATGTTCCGGCGAAAACGGCGTCGTCATCGAGGCCGCCGGGGGCGGGCCATTTCGCCGCGGAGCTGCCGTCGAACCAGTTGGCCGTGACGTTCGCATCCCAAGTGTCTGTTCCGCCGGTGCCGGATGCGCCCCAGTTCAGCGGGGCTGCCGATGAAATGGCAGGTAGAAAAAGCGCGAGGCTGAGGGCGAGGGCTCTCGCGAACGAAAGATGGGTTTCCATGGGTTTCGGGAGTCGCCGGGGACAAGTGCCCCGCTCTGGAGCGTGGTCGAAAAAGGGACTGAAGTCGTGGACTACTTTTGGGGATCACGAGGGCGGACACGATGGGTTGGGATTTTAATAAAGCGGAGACTAGCGCCGGGCATGCCCCTCCACAAGGTGCCCGGCCTCATCCTTTTGGCGGATGCGGGGAATGGAATCGCTGCTTTCCAATCCAGTCCCTGGTGCCTAGAAAGCGGGATGAAATTTTCATATGTCGCTGTGGTTCTGAGCGCTGTTTTTGCATCCCCGCTTTTCGCCGAGACGCCGGCGAAACTCCCGGAAATGCACTGGGCGGATGATTCCAGCGGGCGGCCGTTTTCCAAAGACCCCTCGGTGATCCGCTTCGGCGGGGAGTATCTCATGTATTATTCGCTGCCGGGGCCGGTCGGCGAGGGCATGGGCGGCTGGAGCGTGGGGATCGCGAAGAGCAAGGATCTGGTGAAGTGGGAGAAGGCGGGAGTCGTCGGCCCGGCCCAGGAGTGCGACGCGAAGGGGCTGGCCGCTCCGGCCGCCTGGGTGCGCGAGGGCAAGGTGCATCTTTTTTACCAAACCTACGGCAACGGCACCAAGGATGCGATCTGTCACGCGTGGTCTGCCGACGGTATCAACTTCACGCGCAACCCGGAGAATCCAGTGTTCGCCCCGACGGGGGCGTGGACCGTCGGGCGCGCGATCGACGCGGAGGTTTTCCCGGTGGGGGACAAGTTGTTCCTGTGGTTCGCCACGCGCGATCCGGAGATGAAAATCCAGATGCAGGGAGTGGCGTCCGCGCCGCTTGATTCCGACTACGGCAGGAAGCAATGGACGCAGCTCGGCGACGGCCCGATCCTGAAGCCGGAGCTGCCGTGGGAAACGAAGTGCATCGAAGCCGCCTCGATTATGAAGCGCGACGGCA
>JBIHZT010000199.1:0-6650 GCA_044240265.1 Luteolibacter sp.
CGACCCGTGGTGGAATCCCGCCGCCGAGAACCAGGCGACCGACCGCGCCCACCGCATCGGCCAGACCAAACCGGTCTTCGTCCACAAGCTCGTCTGCCGCGGCACCATCGAGGACCGCATCCTCGATCTCCAGAAACACAAGTCCGCCCTGGTCGAGGCGCTTCTATCCGACGAGACCAGCAAGCTCCGCATCGACGCGGAGACGCTCTCGCATCTGCTAGCTCCGCTGGACTAGCGTTCCGTCCGCCGTCTGGAGAAACCCCTCCGTCGCGCCGCGCTTCAGGTAGCCGAGCGCGTGGCGGACACCATTCGCCGTCAACGGCGCCACGCTCGTCAGTTCACCCGCCGCCGCCCCGGCGGAATCGACGAGTGGTCCGGGATGCGCCGGGGAGTCCGCAGCGAGGGTGAAGCGGGTGAGCCGCCGGTTCACCTTGCCGGCGGATTTGATCCGGGAAATGACCTCCTGGCCGATGTAACAGCCCTTGTTGTACGAAATATCCGTCGCCTCCAACAACGCTTCAGGCGGAAGCATGCCTTCGACGAGTTCTCGGCCCCAGGCCGGCACTCCGTTTTCGATGCGCAGCGATTCGAGCTCGTCGGCGGTCAACACGGTGTTTTCCGGCAGCGCGATTTCCGCACCGGCGGGCGTCCACCAGTCGGTTCCGGGAACGCCGAACCGATTCGATTCGCGGACCATCACGCCCGGCGGCGGAACCGGCATGGGGCCGATGAAATGAGTTAGAAAATAGTTTCCGGTCAGGTCCGCCACCTCGACATCATCGGCGATCAGGTAACGGGTGAGCCGGGCTTCAAGCGCCTCCTCCGAGCCGGCGGGCGCGGCGACCCACAGCGCGCCGTCGTCCGTTTCCGTGATCGTCACGCGGAACTGAAGCTTGCCCTTCGCGTCGGTCACGCAGGAAGGCAATGCGATTTTCCCACCGACCACGCGCCGGACATCCTGCGTGAGCTGGCCGTTCAAGAACCGCACCGCATCCGGCCCGCGGAATTCCAACAGCGCCGGCGTCACCGGGGAAACCATGAGAAGATCATTCACGTCGCGGGCAGATAGGGTTTTGCGACGGCGGAGAAATCCAGGTCGCCGAGGCCTTGGTCGCTGAGCTCGCCCATGCGTTTGGAGACGGCGGCGATGGCGGGCGTGTCGAGTCCGGCGGATTCCGCGAGGGCGAGCATGTAGCGGCTGTCTTTGCCCATATTCGCCAATGAAAAATGGGTTTCGAAATTTCCAGCCGCCATGGTCGGAAGTTTCATGCCGGCCAGCACGGAGGCGGAGGCGTTGAGCGAAACGGCCTCGATCAGATCGTCCGGAGAAACTCCGTGACGGGTGGCGATGGCGAGCGCTTCCGCCAGCGCCTGCACGGTGCAGGCGGAAATCAGGTTGGTGGCCAGCTTGGTCACCGTCGCGGAGCCGACTTCGCCGGTGTGGAGCTGGCTCTTGCTGGTGACGCGGAGGAACGGCTCCAGTTCTTTCGCCAGCGCCGCGTCGCCACCGGTATAATACACCAACTGCCCGTTCGCCGAAGCGAGCTTGCTGCCGGTGAACGGCGTGTCGAGAAAACGGCAACCGCGCGCGACGCAGACGCCTTCCAGCCACAACGTCGTTTCCAAATCCAAGGTCGCGTGGTTCAGAACAATCTGGCCGGATTTGAGGAAATTTTCAATCCGCCCGACGGTTTCGCGGACCGCCGGAACATCCTTCAGGTAGATCGAAATAATCGCTGCCCCTAGGACGGCGTCTTCCGGAGTCACAGCCTCGCCGGGCAGTCCCTTGGGCGTGCGGTTCCAACAAGTCACCCGCCAGCCAGCTTCCGCCAGTCGGGCGCGGGCGCGCGACCCGATGATGCCGAGCCCGAGGACGGCGACGTTTGTCTCGATTGGAAAACTCATTGCTGCCGTTGGAGCGCGAGTTCCACCAGCTTCGCCGCCTGATTGCGGATCACCGCCATCAGCTCGGGAGTCGGCTCCTTGCC
This sequence comes from Luteolibacter sp., assembly GCA_044240265.1. GTDB lineage: Bacteria > Verrucomicrobiota > Verrucomicrobiia > Verrucomicrobiales > Akkermansiaceae > Luteolibacter. The sequence goes on from JBIHZT010000199.1 coordinate 1,989, forward strand.
ATCCTCCAGCACCATCTCCGTGCGCAATCCGGCGAGCAGGTCACGCATGGCGATGTAGTTCGGCCGCTCGGAAATCCGCGGCTCCAGCCCGGCGACCGACTCGGTGTAATAATCCGCGATGTCCTCGCGCATCACCTTGCGGGCGCGCTCGACGGAGAACTGCTTGTCCACCGCCACCGTCGAGACTTCGAGGGCGCGGATCCATCCGCCGAGCGAAATCAGGTGGGCGAGGTCGGCGTCGCGCAGGCTGACCAATTCCGCCTCCACATCCCGCTGGGTGGAGGACAGTTCCTTTTTCAACTGGGTCACGTTTTTGTTCTTCGCGCATTCCAGCAGGCTCGCGGCATGGCGGTTCACCCGGTCGCCGGCACCGAGCGCCTTGCCGTAGCGGGTCAGATCCTTGGCAAGCTCCTCGACCTGGTCGAGCTGCTCGGCCTGCACCACCAGGAATCCATCCGCGATGAGGAATCCCAGTTCAACGGCGAGGTCCGCGCGGTCCTGCGACATCCGCGCCGGCATCTTGCGGGATACTTCGGCGATCGGCAGCGGCATCAGGAACTGCAGGGTGTCGAACAGCTTCGAGATCAGGGGCGCGGTGAATTCATTGACCGCCAACTCCTCCCGCACGTGGGCGTCATCGAGCAGATCCTTGGGAATCTCCGGCCTTTCATCCGCTTTCGGCTCCTGCGCGGCCACGGGAAGGACAACCGCGGAGCATAACCCCAAAAACCACAAGCGACTGCATTTCATGCCCAAACTCTGACACTCCCCATTCAATCCGGCAACTGACAAAATTCGCCGGCGAATCCCCCGCGGCGGCCGGGCCAGCCCCGCCCCCCGGATCCAAACTCCGCGCTTGCGTCCCACCCCAAGCCGCCTTATCCCCTCCCCACAAACCATGGCAAGCACTCCCATCATCAACCTCCGCAAAGGACACGCCGTCCGCCACAACAACGAAGTCTGCCTCGTGATCGACCACGAACTCAAGACGCCTCCACGGATGGCGTCTTATGTCCAGATGTCGATCCGCAGCGTCGCCACCAAGAAGGTCTTCAACCTGCGCATGACCTCCAACGACAGCGTCGAGGGCGTCGTCCTTGAGCGCACTCCGCACGAATATTCCTACAAGGACAGCAGCGGCTACCACTTCCTCGACCCGAACACCTACGAGGACGCCGTCGTCTATGAAGACCTGATCGAAGGCGTGAAAAACTACCTCATCGAGGGCCAGATCTACAACCTGATGGTCGCCGACGGCATCGTCGTCGCCGTGGACCTCCCGCTGTCCATGGTCATGACCGTGGCCGAGTCCTCGGAAGGCGTCAAAGGCGACTCCGCCAACAACGTTTACAAGCCGGCGGTCATGGAAACCGGACTCATCGTCCAGGTGCCGCTGTTCATCAACGTCGGCGAGAAGATCAACGTGAAGACGGAAGACAATTCCTACACCGGCCGCGCCAACTGAGGCGGTCCGGCAAGCGGTCTCCACGCCAGCGGGCGGTCCTCCGGGACCGCCCGTTTTTGTATACCCTTGATGCTTACTGGCCAAGGCGCGGAGATTATTTAAGATAAATTGATTTTCTCTTGATTCCGACCGTGTAATTTGGAAGAACCGCGCACCATGAAACCGACACTGCTGTTCACCACGCTGAGCATGATACTTGCAACATCCCCGGCGTTTGCAAAATCCGAGCTGGAAACACTGCGTTCGCTCTGCGCGGAGCAGGAGCGGCAGATCCGCCAGTTGGAGGTGGAAAACTCGCGGCTGCGCTCCGACACCCAAGAGGAGAAGGCACCGGTCGCCCAGAAGGCAGTGGCAGGCACCGCCGATCGCCCGGAATCCACCTACACCGTCAAAGCGGGCGACAGTTTTGAAAAAATCGCCGGCAAGGTCGGCACCACTCCCGAGAAGTTGGTCAAGTCCAACGGCTTGAAAGCCACCTCCATCATCCAGCCCGGCCAAAAGCTCAAAGTCCCCGGCGCGAGCGCCCCGACAGCGGCAGCCACCCCGGTGACGCCCACCCCCGCGCGGCAGGAAACCAGCGGCGGCAGGACCCACACGATCCGCCAAGGCGAAACCTACTCCAGCATTTCCCGGAAATACAAAATCAGCACCGCTGCCCTGGTTGCCGCCAACCCGACGGTGAAGGCCACCGCGCTGCGTCCCGGCCAGGTTATCAAAATCGGCGGTAGCAGCTCGTCCACCAGCCTGATTTCCGCGCCGGCCGCCCAAGCGAAAGCACCGGCACCGGTTATTGAGGAAACTCCCCCACCCGCGTCCGTGCCGGTCGCCCCAGCCGCGGAATCGACCGAGGTGAAACCAACACCAGCGGCCCCGCCCGTCGTCCATTCCGCGCCGCCGGAAACGGAAACCACCCCCGTGCCAGCGACCGCCGCCGCCACGGCCACCACCACCGATAAAAAATTCCGCCCCATCACCATCGACGGGGAAATGACCTACGGGGAATTCGCCGCCAAGCACGGCACCGACGCCGAGCGGCTCAACGCCCTCAACGGACTCGATCTCACCACCGCCACCGTTCTTGCCAAAGGATCCGAACTCTACGTTCCCGCCCAGCCATAAGCGAACCGGAATTCGAATCCCTCGCAACGAAGAAAACCCGCCCGGAGAACAACTCCCGGCGGGTTTTACTTTGAGCAAACCCCTCAGTGGTAGGAAACCGGAAGGCCGTTGTAATACCTCACCGACTGCACGCCACCATCCCCGGCACCGGCCGGGCGGGAGGTCCAGTTTTGTGACGGCACCGGCGTTTCCGGGCGACCGTGCCCGCTCGGCTCGTTGGTGATCACCACCGGAGTGCCCACGTCCACCACTTCGAAAAGCGTCGGAACGAATTCCTTCGGCAGACGGATGCAGCCGTGCGAAGCCGGCTCGCCGGGCTCGGGAATGATTCCACCATGCATCCCGACACCGTAGGAAGTCAGCCGCATCCAGTAAGGCATGGGGGCCGGCACATAGACCATGCCTTCCGGCACCTTCTGGCTGGCCTTCGCGTCGCCGTCCGTCACGTTGCCGAACTCATCCTCCCACCAGCCATAAATATTGGAGTGCTTGTCCTCGATCTTTTCCGTGATCCTGTAAGTGCCCGGTGTCGTGTCGTGACCTTCCTTGCCGGTGGCCACATAACACCAGCCGATGTCGCGGCCGCCCCGCTTGAACTCGGCGATCTGGTCGGTGAGGCTGATCCGGATCGTCACCTTGCCCGCGCCGCCGTCATCATACCACTGGTGCAGGACGCGGTCCGCCCTCCGGTGGACGACCGGCTGCCGCCGATCCACCGCGCAGGATGCGGAAACCAACACGAGCGCCAGACTCGACAGGCGGATCAGGGGAAAGGAAAGCAAACGCATGGAAATCATGAATCGATGGATGGGGAGCGGCAGGCACGTGCCAATTCAATTGGGGCGACCAAGCGAATAAGCACGAAACTCCAGCGGGTCAAGGTCCGGAGAGCGACAATTCCCGCCGAAGCGTGATTCCCGGCCTTGCCTCGCGTAGCATCTTCGCCTAGTCACAGCGCGCATGATCCGATTCTCGCTTTTTGGCATCCCCGTGGCAATCGAGCCATTTTTCTGGATCACCCTGATCATTCTCGGCGGCGCGGCCGGCGCGGACAATGCGGCGGCAATCCTGAACATCGGCCTGTTCGTCATCGCCGGCTTCATTTCCATCCTCGTCCACGAGCTCGGCCACGCCCTCACCGCGCGGTCCTTCGGCGCCCACTCGCGGATCACGCTGCAAGCCTTCGGCGGCTACGCGGCCTACACCGGGGTCAGCCTTAGCCGCTGGCAAAGCTTCCTGGTCACCGCCGCCGGACCGGGCGTGCAAATCCTGCTGGGGCTGGCCGTGTATTTTCTCATGCGGTTTCTCCCGAACCTGAGCGAACAGGGCGCGACCTTCCTCTACACGCTCGTGCTCATCAGCTTCTTCTGGGCGATCCTCAATCTACTCCCGGTGGTGCCGCTCGACGGCGGGCAGATGCTCAACGCCGCGCTCGGCCCGGCCCGCATCAAAATCACCCTCTGGACCAGCATCATCGTCGCCATCGTCGCCGCGCTCGCCATGTTTACCAAAACCGGCTCCATCATCTTCCCGATCTTCCTCGGCATGTTCGCCTGGCAGGCCTTCCAAGCGCTCAAGGAACACCGCTGAGAAATCTACCAGAAAACCATCCGCAGCCCGGCGATCGTCGAGAACACCACGACCATCCACTCGAAGGCCACCTGCGGTACATGCCGCAGCAGCCATTTCCCGCCCAGGATTCCCACCGCCACCGCCGGCAGCAGCTTGAGATTTTCCATCAGGCTGTCCGGCGTGATCAGCGCCAGCCGCGCGTTGAGCGGCACCTTGATCAGGTTGATCAGCAGGAAAAACCGCGCGCCGATGCCGATGAGCTCCATCTTCGGCACCCTGCGCGCCATCAGATAGAGCTGGATCACCGGACCCGCCGCGTTTGCCAGCATCGTCGCGAATCCGCCCAGCACCCCGGCGCTCATGCCGAATCCGCGCGACTCCGCCAGCCGGTCGAAGCCCACCGGTTTCCACCGCCGGAACGCCTGCAAGCCGACCATCACCAAAACGCAGCCGCCGATGACCCGCCGCGCCGACACCTCGGAAATCCCGCCCAGCAGCCACCAACC
>JBIHZT010000200.1:0-6645 GCA_044240265.1 Luteolibacter sp.
GGATTAGAGCATCTGACTACGGATCAGAAGGTTAAAGGTTCGAATCCTTTTGGGTGCACTTCCTCATTATCAAGAGGTTGCGAGTGAATTGACTCGCCTAAAAATAGATCCTGAATTTCCTGCTTGGACACTTCTTGGACACTTTTCAGGTTCTGGCACCGACCACAGGCCCCAGTTTCACCTCTCCACAGAGAGTTTTTCGGCAAAACGGAGGTCAAAAAAGCTCTTTTGAGGCGGGCCGCACCTGCATCCGGGAACGCTCACCGGCACAGGCGGACCGGACGTGAGTGCGGGGCAGTGGATCACCGCTCTTTTTGCACGCCTCGGTCGCACCTACCCTGTTACCTCCTCCTCTCTGGGGCAGGAGACAGCTGCGCCCGCTTATCCCTCAGCCGTACAACCAGCGCGTGCGACGTTGTTTGTCCGCCGCCCCCTCCTCACTAGTCTCTCCCCATGATCATCGATTTGAGTGTCGCTGGCGTTATCTCCGGAACCCTGGCGCTCCTGCCACCCCCCCCGGGGGGTCCAAAAAAAAGGGATTGTTTTCGTCGGCAAAAAAAAACCACCCCGGCGGCCGGTCCCCGCCAGCATCCCAAAACCGGGAGGTAGCGGAGGCTCCGTTTTGCTGGGAGGTCTTTCGAGACCTCGTTGAATCCTATTCAAGCGAGGTGCGCGTGAGTGGGGGAGGACAGCCGGGCCAAATGCCAAGCGTCGGGGGAGACGGCGGGCAGCGAGGCGAGGAGCCAGTGTAAAGAAATGCAGATCACACTCTGCGCCTGCCCGCAACTACTGTTCGTGCTGACGCCGCCGTTCACGAGGTCGGTGTATCACTGCCATAACCTGCTTGGCACCGCGGAGTGAATCTTTATTGAAGATTTCACATCAGTACACCTTGCCAATCCACGACACAACCCCCAGCCTATCCCAACTACAAGAAACCCCTCGCCAACATACGGTTCTTCACCCCTGCTCCCTCTGGATTCGTCACGCTCTCTTTTCACATCACCGATGTACCCCTTTGTCAGCGCAGGCTTTTAAAAGCAAATTCCTATCAAAAAAGCAACGGGCCGCGAAATCTTAACCCCGCCGACCCATGACCCCACTCGAAAAACTTCGCCAAATCCCGGACCCTCAGGGCCGGATTGATGCTGTAGCGGCCGACCTCGAAAAGCAGCAGCGGCAGTTTAACAGGATCGATACGTGGGACCTCGCCGCAGCACTTTCACTCCAGTTGGACGGACCGGCAAATTGCATGAAAGCGATAGGAAAATGCTCGCTGGACGATTACGGTGAATCTCCCGCGTGGGAGAATCTTGAACTCCTCGAGGGCCGGATTCCGGCGGCACGCTACGCGCAGCTTCAATCCGAGGGGCAGGAGATGCTGGACGGCGGCGGCTGGCAAATCAATCAACACACCCTCATGGCAACGGATGGAGAGAAACTCGGGTTTGAAGTCACCCAGGGCGACGGCGGTGAACTGACAGATTTGACAGGCCCCTATGAAATTCATGACAACGGCTGGCCAGACCACGAGGGCATGGTCATCGGGGAGGAATGGTCATCATGAACTCCATCCGCCACCCATCATAGCAGCGAACTCCGGGGGCACGGCGAAACCAACGGGCAGGTCGAAGTCCAAAAACTCACTGTTTCCCGAATCTGAGACAATTAAATGGGTGGAGGTGGCCGCTGATAAAGGAGCGGGGGATGGGTCAGGAGTCTGGTGGGCCACCGCCTGAGTATTCCCCCATTGCCCCTGGCCTGAAAAATCGCGCGTCTTGCAGTAGACGCATCGTGTTGCACTCTCTCGGAGATTCCTATTCACCCCGAGCACAATGAGTACATATGGACAGCTCTCTACTGTCACCCAATTAGTTTGAGTTAATTGGCCGTATCGGGGGTAGCGCTAGTTTCATCATTGCGTCCTTCATAAAACGACTACTGAGTATTGTTCACTGTTTTGGAACGCTTGTCGTTAACGTCTTCATAATTTTAAGGTTGTTATCCCAGAAAAAATACGTGTCTAAATGATTACAATCAACGAGATACAGCCTGGAATGGCGCTCACTGGGCTTGAACCGGGGGTGATCGTCTCTGTGATTGCGACGGTGCCTATCGGGACGGCTTCCGTGCAGGTCGTTTATAAACTTCCTCAAGGGGGTATTCGGGAGCGTCTTGTTTCGTCAGCTGACATCAACACTATTGCGGTCGCCATTAAAGAGAGCCCATGGTCTTTTGATGGTGACGGCGATCAGTTCAAAATGGCAGTTGAAGCCAAGCGTATTGATCTGGCGTTCCTCTTTGACCCGATGATGGCGGTCCACACGTCCAATGTGGAGCCCCTCCCGCACCAGATCACGGCCGTTTACGAGTCTATGCTTCCGCGCCAGCCCCTGCGTTTCGTCCTCGCCGACGATCCTGGGGCGGGCAAGACGATCATGGCGGGCCTCTATATCCGCGAGCTGATCATGCGGGCAGATTCTCGCCGTGTCCTAGTGGTGGCTCCTGGCAGTTTGGTTGAACAGTGGCGAGACGAGCTCTCAGAGAAATTTGGCCTTCAATTTAGCGTCTTCTCTGCTGCTTTGGAGGCAGCCACCCCAACCGGCAACCCTTTCGAGGATCTCGATCATCTCATTGTCAGACTCGATCAGATGGCACGGAATGAAGAGCTTCAGGAGAAGCTTCTCGCCACGACTTGGGACCTCGTGATTTTTGACGAGGCACACAAGCTCTCTGCACACTATTTCGGCTCAAAACTCGAAAAAACGGGGCGCTTCCAGTTCGCGGAAAAGCTCGGGGCCCGCACCCGACATTTACTGCTCATGTCCGCCACGCCTCACAACGGTAAGGACGAGGACTTCCAGCTTTTTCTCTCACTACTCGATTCCGACCGCTTCTATGGCAAGTTTCGTGGGGGGGGCGACGGTGCCCACAAGGTTGACGCCAGCGATCTCATGCGCCGGATGGTCAAAGAGGAGATGCTTCGCTTCGATGGCACGCACCTTTTCCCTGAGCGCCGTGCCTACACTGCGAATTACAAGCTTACCGACATCGAGTCCGGGCTCTATGAGGCCGTTACATCCTATGTGAAGGCGGAGATGGGAAAGGCCGATGCTCTGAAAGGGCCACGCAAGGGCACCGTTGGCTTCGCGCTGACAGCTCTTCAGCGCCGCCTTGCTTCTAGTCCTGAAGCCATTTTCCAGTCACTGAGACGCCGCAAAGACCGTTTGGAGGCCCGCCTCCGCGAAGATCGACTCCTTTCACGGGGACAAGCCTTTGCCGCGCAAAATTTAGAAGTGCCGCCGGACGATGAGGACGACCTTACTGCCGAGGAGCAGGAAGACTTGGAAGAAAAGCTCGTCGATACGGCTACCGCCGCCGAGACTATCGCTGAACTCGAAGCGGAGATCCTCATTCTCGCCGATCTCGTCGAGCAGGCTCGCCGCGTAGTCGATTCCGGGCTGGACCGCAAGTGGGACGAACTCTCAGGGATCCTTCAAAATAATCCCCATATGCGCGACGCCGATGGCCGCCAGCGCAAGATGATCGTCTTCACTGAGCATAAAGACACATTGAATTATCTGGAGCGCCGCATCGGTGGCGTTCTGGGCAACCCAGAGGCCATCACCACCATCCATGGCGGGGTGCACCGCGACGAGCGACGCAAACGTCAAACATTGTTCCGCTCCGATCCTGAAGTCAGGATCCTTCTTGCCACAGATGCCGCCGGGGAAGGCGTGAACCTCCAGAACGCCAATCTCATGGTCAATTACGACCTGCCTTGGAACCCGAACCGGCTCGAACAACGCTTCGGCCGTATTCACCGCATCGGTCAAGAACAAGTCTGCCACCTTTGGAACCTCGTCGCCAATGAAACCCGCGAGGGCGAAGTGTATCACCGACTGCTCACCAAGCTGGAAACCATCAACGAGGCCTTTAACGGTCGCGTCTTCGACATCCTTGGCGAAGTGTTTGAGGACAGAAGTCTCAAGGATTTGCTGTTGGACGCCATTCGCTACAACGACCAGCCTGAGCGTAATGCCGATAGAATGAAGAGCATTGACCATGCTCTGGACGCCGACCATATCAAAGACCTACTTGAAAGAAACGCCCTCGCGCAGGAAACCATGAGTGCCGAGCGCCTCTTTGCCGTGAAGGAGCAGATGGAAATAGCCGAGGCCCGCCGCCTGCAGCCTTTCTTCGTACGATCCTTCTTTGCCAAAGCATTCGAGGAAGTAGGCGGATCTATGTATCCGCGGGAGCCGGGACGCTTCGAGATCACCCACGTCCCCGCCCTCATCCGAGAGCGTGACCGTCAGATCACCGGCCGTAATCGCCGGGAACTTACCCCCGTGCTGAAACGCTACGAGCGCGTCTGCTTTACCAAGGAAGCCGTTCGCCCGCTCGACCGGCCCGGACTCGCCTTCGCCCAGATGATCCACCCCGGTCATCCGCTCATGCTCGCCGTCAGCGACCTCGTGCTAGAGCAGCACAGCAACCTCATGCGCCAGGGCGCGATCCTCGTGGACCCCACCGATGATGCCACCGACGCCTCGCTCCTCTTCCTCATCACCCACGAGATTAAGTCCGGCGACAGCACTGTCCTCTCGAAGCGGCTCCAGTTTGTCCGCGTCACGCCCGATGGCAAAGCCACCTTTGCCGGTTGGGCACCACACCTCGATTACGAACCGCTACCCGCCGACGACCGCCCTTTACTCGCCAACCTGCTCACCTCAGACTGGATTCGCGCCGACCAGGAGCAACGCGCCCTCGCCCTCGCCGCTACCACGCTCGTCCCCGAGCATTATGGCGAAGTCGCCACGCGACGCATCGCCCATGTGGACAAAACCCTCGCCGCCGTCCACGAGCGGCTGACCAAGGAAATCGCCTTCTGGTCCGACCGCTGGATGCGGCTCAAGGACGATCAGGAAGCCGGGAAAGATGTGCGGCTGAATCTCGACAACATTCAGCGCACCATCAACGACCTCGAAGGTCGCTTGGAAAACCGGAAGAAGGAACTGCAATCCATGCGCCACGTCACCAACGGCACGCCCGTCGTGCTCGGCGGTGCCCTCGTCGTCCCCATCGGTCTGCTGCGGCAACTGCGCGGCGAACCGGCGCCCGATGCCTCCACTGCGACCTTCTCTGCGGATCCCGAGGCTCGCTCGCGCATCGAAATGCTCGCCATGAATGCTGTCACCCGTGCCGAGGAATCCCGTGGCTGCCGCGTCGTGGATGTCTCCGCGCAGAAATGCGGCTGGGACATCACCTCCTACGCCCCCGCCGTGGATGGCAAGTTGCCCGAGTCGCGCCACATCGAGGTCAAAGGCCGGATCCAGAGCGCGACCACCGTCACCGTGACCAAAAACGAAATCTTCGAGAGCTGGAATCAAGGCGTCAAATACCACCTCGCCATCGTGCTCGTGGGTGAAGACGACTCCATCGACGGCCCGCACTACGTGCCGCATCCCTTCAAGGAAGAACCCGGCTGGGGCGTGTCCTCTGTCAACTTCGACCTCAAAGCATTGCTCGCACGCGCCCAAGGAATTTAACGAATGTCCGACTATCCCATCAAATCACCCCGCAAACTCATCGAGGTCGCCCTGCCGCTGGATGCGATCAATGCGGCTTGTGCGCGGGAGAAATCCATCCGGCATGGGCATCCTTCCACGCTGCATCTCTGGTGGGCACGGCGGCCACTGGCAGCGGCACGGGCGGTCATCTTTTCCCAACTCGTTAACGACCCTGCAGGATTGTGGGAAACGCAGAACCCCGGCCAGCGCCCCAACAAACAACAGCGTGGTGCGTTCACCAAGCGGAGACAAGAACTCTTCAAGATCATCGAAGACCTCGTGCTATGGGAGAACACCACCAACGAAGCAGTGCTGGAGCGTGCCCGCGCCGAGATTCGCCGCTCGTGGCGGGAGGTGTGCGAGCTGAACAAGGACCACCCGGAGGCCTCCGAGCTGTTCAATCCCGACAAGCTGCCCGCCCTGCACGATCCCTTTGCCGGTGGCGGGGCCATCCCGCTGGAGGCGCAGCGGCTGGGGCTGGAGGCTTACGCCAGTGACCTCAATCCCGTGGCCGTGCTCATCAACAAGGCCATGATCGAAATCCCGCCGAAGTTCGCGGGAAGGCCGCCGGTCAGCCTTCTGCACAGCCGCCAAGACGCAAAGAAGAAGGAACTGGATTTGGAACAGGAATGGCCCGGTGCCACCGGTCTGGCGGAAGACGTGCGCTACTACGGCGCTTGGATGCGCGAGGAAGCTCAGAAGCGCATCGGCCACCTCTATCCGCCGGTGGAAATCACAGAGGAAATGGCGAAGGAACGGCCCGACCTCAAACCGCTCGTCGGCCAGAAGCTCACCGTTATCGCGTGGCTCTGGGCGCGGACGGTCAAGAGTCCCAACCCGGCGTTCTCGCATGTGGATGTGCCTTTAACTTCCAGTTTTGTCATTTCAAAAAAAGCCGGAAGGCAAACCTTCGTTAAGCCGATTGTCGAAGGGGATAAATATCGATTTATACTTCTCTGCGTCAAATTTTCGGATTCTGTAAGATCTGAAAATTCTCTGTCACCAGTGTTTTGAGATGTTCCCGGTTTTTTCCATTCAGCGAGTCAAGGAACTCATCGAGGGCGCCGGTAAA
>JBIHZT010000201.1:0-6634 GCA_044240265.1 Luteolibacter sp.
TCGCCCTCCGTCGTGGCGACGGGCGGAACCTATTCCGGCCCGGCGACGCGGGTCAATCCATTTTGTGTGCTTTTTTGAACTTTTTTCATCAGGTTCCCCCAAACAACTTGTTTTGAGTGACTTATAAAAACAAGTAGATGGAAATTCCGGCGACTTCTTAATAGGAATCGATTTTGGAGAAGGCCTTTTCCCTCTATCCAGCTGAAACCCGCGCTTTCCTTGGAACCCGGACCAAGGATGGGGAGCCGACGACGGCTAGAGCCCGGATTTCGCGTTCGTTCGCGCCCGTCGGCCAACCAGCCCATATTTCGGCGCAAACAGAAGCGAAACGACGAACAGGAGAGCCTGCACGAGGACGATGCAGCCTCCGGTGGACCCCTCGATATGATAGCTGATGAAGATCCCGGCCCAGGTAGAAACCACAGCGGCAATGACCGCAGTCAGGAGCAGCCGGTCGAAGCGATCCGTCCAGAGGTGGGCGATGCTGCCGGGGGTCACCAACATCGCGACGACAAGAATGATACCCACCGCCTGGAGCGACACGACGACGGCCAATGACAACAAGCCGAGTAGCAGGTAACTGAGAAAACGGTCCGGCAACGCCATGACCCGCGCTTGGCCGGGATCGAAACAAATGAGCAGCAAATCGCGGCGCAGGAGCAGCGTCAGGCCGAGCACCAGGCCACCCAAGCCAAGGGTTTGCCACATTTGCGACGGGGTGATGCCCAGGATGCTGCCGACCAGGATGTGATCCAGATGCATCTCCGAAGGCGTGCGACTAAAGAGCACCAACCCGAATGCAAAGAGCCCGGTAAACACCACTCCCATCACCGTGTCCTCCTTGATCCGGCTGTTCTGTTTAATGAAGCCCGTGCCTACCGCGCAGAACAAGCCAGCGATGAAAGCTCCGATGGATAGAGGCAGTCCGGCGATGTAGGCGAGCACGATTCCCGGCAGGACCGCATGCGAGATGGCATCGCCCATCAGCGACCAGCCTTTGAGAATCAGGAAACACGAGAGCACCGCACACATGGTGGCGACCATGGACCCTACCAACAGGGCATCGCGCATGAAGGCGAATTGCAGCGGCTCTAAAAACTCATTCATGGCGAGGGAGCGGATGGCGCCGGATTCAACCGGCGTCTGGATGCTAGAATTCCGTGTTTGGGCGCGAAAACAAAGGCCGCGAGGAAGACGAGTGTCTGGAACGTCACGATGCATCCGCCGGTCGCACCATTGAAGAAGTAACTGGCATAGGCCCCGACCAGCGACGTCGCCACCCCCATGACCGTGGACAACCCCAGCATTCTCCCGAAGCGGTCTGTTAGCAAATACGCAGTGGCTCCGGGCGTGATCAACATCGCCACCACGAGGCAGGCACCCACCGCCTGCAGGGCGGCTACGGAGGTGGCGGCGAGCAGCGAGAGCAGGGTGACATGCAGCAAGGCCGGCCGCAGGCCGAGGGTGCGGGCTTGGTTGGGATCGAAACAAAAAAGCATCAGATCCTTCCATTTCAATCCTAACACCAGCAGCGTCACCGCGCTGATCGCGATGACCTGCCAGATATCCGGATCCGAAATGCCAAGGATATTCCCCAGGAGAATGACCTTTAAATCGACCCGTGCTGGAAACAACGAGATCAAGACCAGCCCCAGCGCGAAGTAGGCGGTAAAGACGATCCCGATGGTGGCATCCTCACGGATCCGGCTCTTCGCCTTGATGAACGCCATGGTTCCGGCGGCAAGCAGGCCGGCGACGAAGGCACCCAGCGCAAACGGCAGCCCGAGGATATACGCCACCGCGACGCCGGGAACGACCGCGTGGGACAAGGCATCGCCCATCAACGACCAGCCCTTGAGCGTCACGAAGGATGATAGAAATCCGCAGGTGCCCCCGACCAGCGCGCTGACCCAGATGGCGCGCAACATGTAGTCGTATTGAAACGGCGTCAGCAGGGATTGGAAAAGCTCAGTCATGTTTTTCCGAACGTTCTTTCACCAGCTCGACGTGCTCCTTGCGGTCCTTGTATTCGAGATGACCGTCCTTGCCGAAAACCAGCGGCCGCTCGTCGTCGGTCAACACGCGGATCGTCCTGCCGTCGTGTTCCTCGATGGTGGATTGCTCGAACTGGAACTGCCGCAGCACGCCGCCGAAGGTTGTTGCCAGATTCTGCTCGGTGAACACCTCGGACGTCGGACCGTAGGCGAGCACCGTGCGGTTGATGAGCACCGCCTGGTCGCAGAACTCGGGCACGCTGCCGAGATTATGGGTGGAAACGAGAATGATGCAGCCGGCCGCGCGGAGTTCGCGGAGAAGCTGGATGATCGCCTCCTCGGTGTTCACATCCACGCCGGTGAACGGCTCGTCCAGCAGAATCACCCGCCCGCCTTGCGCCAGCGCGCGAGCGAGGAAGACGCGCTTTTTCTGTCCGCCGCTCAACTCGCCGATCTGGCGGTCCCTGAAGTCCCACATCGAGACGCGACGCAGGCTTTCCTCAACCTTCGCCTTGTCCACCGCACGCGGAATGCGCAGGAAACTCATCGCACCGTAGCGGCCCATCATCGCCACGTCCCAGACGCTAACTGGAAACTGCCAGTCCACCTCCTCCGCCTGCGGGACATAAGCGACGAGATGCTTTTTCAGCACGGCGCGGATGGGCAGACCATTGATCCTAACTGTTCCAGCCCTTGGCTCCACGAATCCCATGATGCTCTTGAAGAGCGTGGACTTGCCGCTGCCATTGACGCCCACCAGGGCGCAGATCGTGCCACCGCGGAGATGGAAGGTCGCGTCGTGCAGGGCGAGGTGGCCGTTGGCATAAGCCACCGACACGTCCTCGACATCCAGTCGTGGGAAATCTTCCTGCGGGTTCATTTTGAATTGAGAAATCCTTTCATGATCGTATCGGCGTTTGCCTCCAGCAATTTCAGATAGTCCGGTGCCGGGCCGCCCGAATCGGTTAGGGAATCGACATAGAGCACGCCGCCGTAGCGCGCTCCGGTTTCCTTGGCGACCTGCCGGATGGGCTTGTCGCTGACCGTGCTTTCGGAAAAGACCACCGGTATCTGATGTTTCCGCACGCCATCGATGACGTGTTTCACCTGCTGCGGGGTGCCTTGGGCGTCGGCATTGATCGGCCAGAGATAGAGCTGCCGGAGTCCATAGTTCTCACACAGGTAGGAGAACGCCCCCTCGCTGCTGACCAGCCAGCGTTGCGCCTCGGGAATCTCCGCCAGCTTCCGGCGGACCGGTTCGTCAAGCGCCTTGATCTCCGCGGTGTAGGCGGCGGCATTGGCATTGAAAACCGCCTCGTTGGCCGGGTCCATTTTCACCAGCGCGCGGCGGATGTTCTCCACATAGATCGCGGCGTTCGCAGGTGACATCCATGCGTGGGGATTCGGCTTTCCGGTGTAGGGTCCTTCCGAAATCCCCACCGGCTTGATGCCTTCAGTCAGGACCGCGCCGGGCACGTCCTTGACGTTGGCGAAGAACTTCTCGAACCAGAGTTCCAGATTCATGCCGTTCCAAAGCACAAGATCCGCGCTCTGCGCCTTCACGATGTCCTTGGGCGTCGGCTCGTAGCCGTGAATCTCCGCCCCCGGCCTGGTGATCGAGTCCACTTCCGCGGCGTCTCCCGCCACCTCACGGGCCATGTCGGCGATGATGGTGAAGCTCGTGACCACTTTTTTCTTTCCGGAGTGCGCCTGCTTGGTCGCGTCTCCACAGCCAGTGACAAATCCAGTCCAGACGCAAACCAGCGTGAACAGCAATCCCCGGCCACGAAGCTGCTTGAATTTCCCTGCTCCGAATTTCATAGAGGTAGCAATGGCAGTTTTCATGTTCGATTCAATGTAGAATATTAGATAAGGCTAAAATTTTGATCAAAACTTCGTGCTCATTTCGAGAAATGGCGGGAAATCCGAGGAAGCAGCCGTAAGGCAGAATCGAATTCCTCCGTCCAACTGCAATGTCGAGTCCCTCAACCAGATCACCCCGGTATTGAAATAAGCTGCCCAGTCAGAGCCGGATTCCATGCTACTCGCACTCACCAGTTCGAAAAAGATGGCAGTTTGCTCAGACACCACGTCGCTGCCCGCGCCACCTCACTCGTCCTCGATCTGAAGCCGGCGCGGGCGCTTCAGCGGGATTCCTTCCTCGATGTCCCCGAGATCCAGACTGTCGAGCACGTTGGTGCTGCGGCGCACGAGTCCGGATTCGTTGGAAATCACGGCGAAACTCGGCACTTCGGTGTGATAGGGGTCGTCACCGATGAGCACCGGTTCCTTCGGCCGCACCGGCACCGCATCGAGCGCCGGCATGTTCAGAATCACGTTTTCCGGGGAGATCCCCTCGCTGAGCGCACCGGAGTGGATGGTGCAGAACGGCAGGTTTTCCGTGCCCTTTCGGAAATACTCGGACACCCCGGTGGAGCGCGAGCGGACCGTTCCCGAGGTGATGTCCTCGACGTGTTCCTGACAAAACTGCGTCGCCCGTTGGCCGGATGCCGAGCACACCGGGACCTCCAGAACATTGACCGGAGGCGTCAGACCCTGCCCGCCGAAGGACGGAGTCGCGGCGTTCATGGTCGCCTGCCACACCGGCATCGCCAGATCGCGGCTGAACGCACCCGGGTAGACCGGCTCGCCATTTCCCATCAGAAATCCGGTCCACACGCCGCAGGTGACACGCTTGTTATAGCCGATGAACCAGGAATCCGTGAATCCGGGAGTGGAGCCACCTTTGCCGGCTCCGTTGAAGGGCTTCTCGATCAAGCCGTCGAGCACGCCCTTCGAGCTCCCCCGGTAGAGCGAGCCGGCCATCATGCTGTGGAGCTGCCACGCGGTGGCGGAGTCGATGACCTGCTGCTGCGTCCGCGGCAGACGCTGGCGGCGGTAAACGATCCGGCCCGCCGCATTCTCGACGCGGTCTAGATAGACCAGCGCTTCAGGACCGGCCATCCCACCGAGGGGAAATACCGACATCGCCCGCACCGCCTGCTTCATCGAGACTTCCTCGAAGCCCACCGCAAGACGCGGCAGCAGCTCGGATTTTTGCAGTGGCAGGCCGAAGGCGACACCCGTATCCACCACCCGCTGCAAGCCCGTCATCCCGGCAAAGCGCACCGTGGCCGCGATTTTTGAATTTTCCAAAGCCTCGCGCGCCGGAATCTTCCCCTCATAAACCGGCGCGGAAACCTCCATCCCCCACTCCCCGAGAATCCCCTCCTGCCCGCCGACCATCACCGCCCGGTTGTCCATCGGCTCGTCCTCCACCAGCGTCGCCGGCGTGAGATTGGCGGTTAGTCCGGCGGCATAAATATAGGGGAAAAACGCGGTTCCCAGCGGTCGTTTCCCCAACTCGATGAAATCAAACTGCGCCTGCGAGTAGTCCCGACCACCGACGTGGGCGAGCACCTCGCCGGTTTCGTGGTCCACCATCAGCACGGCCCCCTGAAGATATTCCGCCGGTTTATTGCCGACTTTTTTGTAATCCCGATGTTTCGGGTGGCGGTAGTCCGGCCGGGCCTCAGCCTTCGCCAGACTCTCCAGCAACGACTTCTGGGCCGCATTCTGGGCCTCCGCCAGGATCGTCGTATGAATCCTGAATTTCCCGGATGCCAGTGCATCCTCGCCGAGCGCCCGGCCGACCTGCTCGGCGATGCGCTCATAAAGATGCGACGTGCCGCGGCGCAGCGGTTGCGAGTTGAGCATGAGCGGCAACGCCTTGAGCCGGGCCAGCTCGGAGGACGAAATCATGCCCTCCTCGCGCATCCGGCCGAGCACGTAGTTCCGCCCCTCCTTGTTCACCGCAGGATTGTTCAGAGGCGAGCGACCGTTGGGATTCTTGATCAGCGTCACCAAAGAGGCGCATTCCTCTGTCGTCAACGCCATCGGCTCCTTGCCGAAATACCCCAGCGCCGCCGAGCGGATCCCGTAAAAACCACTGCCGAAGTAAATCCGGTTGAGATAAAAATTCAGAATTTCCCGCTTCGAGTAGCGGTCCTCGATCCGCCGCGCGAGGAACGCCTCCACCAGCTTCCGCTGGATGGTGGTTTCCTTCCGGACGAGCGCCTCCTCCTTCAGGTTGTAAGCATTCCGCGCCAGCTGCTGGGTGATCGTGCTCGCGCCCTGACTGCCACCCTGCGCATTCAAAATCACCGCCCGGACGACGCCGATGTAGTCCACCCCGTGGTGGCTGAGAAACCGCGAGTCCTCCCCCGCGCGCAGGGCCTTGATGAAAATTTCCGGAACCTGCTCGATCGGGATCACACTGCGGTTCTGGACGAAAATCCGGCCGATTTCCTTGCCATTCCGGTCCAGAATGATGCTCGGCTCCTCAAGATCGTTGATCCGGTCGAGATCGTAAGTCGCCGCGCGCTTCCGATACTCACGGGTGTAGCCGTCCGCAAAAATCCACCCCGCCACCGCCATAACGCCGCCCAGCAGGAAGAGCGACAGCCAAAACCCAGCGCGCATGAAGAACCAAGGCTTGCCAGTCTTCTTCCGATTCGTTTTTTGAAGTTTCGCCATGTCAGATTCGGATCCATTACCGCCCGTTCAAGCAGTCACACGGGCGGCAAGCTATCCGACGGAAGCGCCTCCCGCAACTCCTTCGTTGGGGGGCCTGCTACGTC
>JBIHZT010000315.1:0-5129 GCA_044240265.1 Luteolibacter sp.
ATTTGACGTCCACGTCGTCGTCATTCCAGCCGCCGACGCCGAGTTCCTTGCCTTGGTAACGGAAATCGAAACTGAAAGTGGTCAACGCGACGCCCGCCTTGGCCCCGATGTAGGTTCCGTCGCTGGTGGTGGAGGTGTTCGCTGTAAGGCCCTGGCCTCCGGTGTAGGAGCCACTCGTCGTGGTGGTGATGACTTGGCCGGCGTGGTTGGCCGTCGATTGCGACCAGTGTTGCTGGCCTGCGTGTAATCAGGGCTTTCGAAGGTGATGGGAGCGGCCGCGAGTGGCTGGGCGGCGGCGAACAGGCAGAGCCGAAGGATGGATTTCATCAGTGGTTTGCTGGAACCGACGTGCTGGAGATTCCGGGCGGGGAGCGGATGCTCAGGCCCGGCGACGGCGCAGCAAGCCGATCGTGTAGGGGCTTTCAAAGGAGATATTCGTGGCCGCGTGAACGAACGGAGCGGTGCTGGCGAGCAGGGCAAGGGGCAGGATGGTGTTTTTCACGAATGGTTTTATATAGTGGGTCTGATTGAGGTTCGAGGCGCGGCAAGGTGCCTTCTGGCAAAGGGAATGAGCCGCCGGGTGGGGGTTTCGCGCCATTCTTCCGACCGCGACGGTCATTGACACGCCGCATGCCGCGATGCGCTTGCCAGGCCGGTCATTCCAGCCAGCAGGCGAGCTTGTAGAAACGGTGACCGGCGTCCGTGGAAACGGGAAGGACGCGGGGCAGGTTGTCTCCGCTGATAGATTCGTAACCCGGAACTGCCTGCCAGTCGCCGGCTTGGAGAGTGGGGCTGGAAAGGACGCGGAATTTGCGGGTTTTCCCGACATAGCCGGGGCCGAATGCGGCGCGGGCGTCCAAAGTGAGGGTGAGACCTCCGGTGCCGCCGCCCGCAGTTTGCAGCAACGCGGGATTCCATTGGTGCGGGTCGCCGCCGAGAATGAATTCGTCCTGGTTGTTCACGCCGTCGCCGTCCGGGTCGGCGGCGGGGTCCTGGCCGTTGGCGGTGAAATGATGGATTTCCCATGCGTCGTCGAGTGCGTTAGAGTCGGGAGTGGGTGGGCCGGGCAGAGGAATGGAGACCTCGGTCAGGCTGTTCCACAGGCTTGGCGAGCTGTTGCCGTTGCAGGTGATCCGGACGAACTTCGCGGTGCGGGCTGGAAACGCGAAGTTCTCAAGTTCCAGCGAGGTGCCGCTGGATTGGCCGGAAAACACCTGGGTCCAGACGCTGCCGTCCGGCGAGAGATCCAGCTTGAAATAGGTGGCCCGCTGGTTTCCCAGATAGAAGGCGATGCCCACATGATCGAGGGTGGTGGTGACGGGCAGTGCGTAACGAATCCATTGGTTCGCGCCCTCCTGCGACCAGCGGGTCGAGAGCAGGCCGTCCAGGGTGTAGGCGGGCGGGTTGCCCGTTTGGAAACCGGTGGCTGTGACGGTGATCGGCACCTGCGTCGCGCGACTGACCTTGACGTTCATGGCGTCGGTGAAAACCGCGCCGGAGGAATGCTCGGCTTTCAACGTGACCGCGTGGCTGCCACATGGAAAGTCGATGGAGAGCTGCGCGCCTTCTCCCAGATACACCGCGCCGAGCCACCACGAGTAGCGGGTGACCGCGCCGCTGGAAACTACGGTTCCGGCGGCATCGAGCGTCACGGTTTCCACCTCGTTGGCGTCGGCATCGAGGACGGTCTGGTCGCTCCCCGCATCGGCTGTGACCGCAGGCAGGCCGCCCAGCAATCGCAGGATCTCCGAGCCGGCCAACATCAACGCGCCGTAGCCGTAATCCTTGTCCGACTCGTAGTCGGACGCGCCGGGAGCTGCGGCGATGGCCTGGACGTAGCCGAGTTTGCCATCCGGGTGCAGGGCGGTGGTGGTCAGCCCGTTCCAGGCGTTCACGACCACGGGCGTGTAGGTCGCGGAATCGAGCAGGCCCTCGTTGATGCCGTAGGCGATGGCGTAGGTGAAAAAGGCGGTGCCGCTGGTCTCGGGGTTGGTGAATTGTGCCGGATGCTTCAGGCTGGAGCGCCAGAATCCATCGCTGCCTTGCAACGGACGTAGCGCGGCGGCCATGGTTTGAAGCATGCCGGCGTATTCCGCGCGGGTGGGTTCACCGGCAGGCAGGATTTCCAGCATGCGGGCGCAGGCGGCGATCACCCAGCCATTGCCCCGGCTCCAGAATTCCGGGATGTAGGTACCGGTGCGGATTTTCGCGGCATTGTCGCGATACCACAAGCCGTGGGCGGGATCGAACAAGCCCCGCGTGTTCTTCATATAAAGATACATCTTCGAAGCCTGCGCGTAACAGGCGGGCCGCGATTCCAGTTCTCCCAGCTTGGCAAACGCCGGCCCGGCCATGAAAAACGCGTCGATCCACCACCAATCGTCCTCCGACGCGGGATTGGCGATCAGCGCGTCGAGCTCGCTCTTGATCGAGGCGATGCGGACCGGTTGCGGATCAAGCTGATAGAGGTTGATGTAATTCTGGCCGCAGGTCTGAGAGTCCGCATGACCGTCGGTGGTGAGGTCTTCCGGGCCCACTTTCCAGACGTTTGCGGCGGCCCACGCCACGGCCTTGTCGTGATACGCTTGGATGCCGATGGTTTCCCAGGCGCGCATGTTGCCGACCTGGTAGGCTCCGCGCGCCCAGCCGGAATTTCCCAAGGTGAAGGTGGCGTGGAAATAGTCATTGCTCCGGCGCATCGCCTCGACAATAGCAGCAGGCTGCGGGGTGTCTGCCTTCACCGGGGCACACGTCAATGCCATGAACAGGAGACTCAGGCACAGTCTGCGCGGGCAATCCTGCGACCATTGGCACCGGGCTTGGTGTCTGGTTTTTCGTGCCATGGTGGTTTGATGCTTGTCGATTGGGATCTCACCGTTGGAGCGCCGCGGCGTGGCTGCGAATTTCCTTTGGCGAGAGCGGGCGGGGGTAAAACGCGACCTCGTCGATGCCGCCGGACCACTGGCGGGCCTCGTCGCGGGGATCGGGCTGCACGCGGCCGATGACCGGGCGCAGGCTCTCACCGAGAAACTTTTCCCGGGCCGGGACCTCGCTGGAAAGTTCGCCATCGATGAAGAGGCGGATGTGCTCGCCGTCGTAGGAGAGCGCGACATGCAGCCAGCGGTGGAGAAGGTGGCTCTGTGAGGAATAGGCGTTGGTGCCAGACTGATAGGTATAACTGGCCGGGGAGCGGAGCATGCCGCGGATGGCGAAGTCGGGATGGACGTGACCGATGTGGGCGCCCTTGCGGGCCATGCGCTCGATCACTGCCCGCGTCGGGGCGTGATGGAAGCCCAGCTTGCGGGCGGCGGATGCGTAATCCTTGCCATACAATTCCATGGCGATGAGGGTGCCATATTCCTCGGAGGAGGAATGGCAGAGAAACTCGATGGTGAGGCCTTGAGGTGTATCCAGGTCTTCGAGGCCGTGGGCGGGCATGGCGAAACCCGGGTGTTCGCCGGGATCGGTGTAAAGATAGTGGCGGCCTGGCTGGGTTCCGGCGATTTTGGGCGAGCCATGGAGATCGAGCGGCTGACCACCCGCTTCATTGGAAACGGGACTGCCGGAACCGGCGTCCTCAAAGCGCCACCACGCGGAGGGTCCGGACGATTTCACGGCGGTGGCGTAGGAATCGCCGGCTGGGGATTCCGGGATGCCGGTTCCTGGCAGCGGGCGGATGAAGTCGGCTGCCTGGGCCGGGCTGGGCTCCAGTGCCTCAGCGATGCGCAACGATTGGCCGGCGGTCAGCGACTCCTGCTTGCGCGTCGACGAGCCGGAAGTCAGCGAGACCTGCGCTTTGCCTTCGAAGACCCAGACATCCGCAGTGCCATCCGCCGCGACCTTGACGGAGAACTCGGTGCCAAGATCGACCACCGCGCCGCGGGGCACGCGGATGACGTAGGGTGTACCGGCACCAATGATTCGCATCGAGGCGTTTCCGCGATGCAGGAAAATCTCGTTTTCGTCGATGAGCTCGAAATCCGTGGGTGCGGCCAAGGTTAGTATCTGGTTTCCGCTGAAGGCCAGGGCGAGCGTGCCGGCGGTGAGTTCGATGCGACCCGCATGGAGGCCGGCCCCGGCTTGAGGGGGCTCCGGCAGGCTCCAACGCACATCCTGGGTCACCGTGGTGATGGCAAGCACGGGGCCGGGTGCGGGAGCGGTGACCATCCGCCCGGAGTCCGGGCGACGGCTCATGGCGTAAAACGCGCTGCCGGCGACCAGGGCGATGGCAGCGGCGATGGGAAGCAGGATGGAGCTGCGCCGAAAGAACTGCGGACGCGGGACGACCGCGATCTTCGGGGCGAACTCGGCGAGTTCGAGGTGGGTGGCGAGATAGAGGCGGTAATAGTCTCGCGCAGCCGGGTTTTGGCGGAGGATTTCCTCGAGCTTGGCCTTGTCCGCGTCATTCAACACACCATCGACCAGCTTGGAAAGCAGGCTGGCGAGCGGTGGAGGAAGTTCTTGTTTCATGAGGTTAATCAAGAGGATGACGAATCGCCGGTGAGGTAAAGTCGGCGGCGGACACAAGCCACCAGAGAGGCGCGGGCGCTGTCGAGCAAGCGGTAGAGGCGGTGGACGCTCACGCGTTGTTTGGTGGCGAGGCTGTTCACGGTGACATGCTCGCTGTATCTGGCCAAAAGAACTTCCCGCGATTTGGAGTCCAGCTTCGCCAGGCAGGCGTCGAGCGCCTGCCGGTGGGGAACGGGCGAGGCGTCCTCGGCGGCGTCCGTGGCGAGTTGGTCGATGAGATCCTCGGAGAAAACCAAGCGGTCGCGGCTTTGTTTTTTCCGCAGGCGGAGCACTTCGAAATACGAGATGCGCAGCGCCCATGGGAGAAATTCCCGGGTGGAATCAAATTTATCAAACTCGCGCCACAGCGTGAGGGCGGTCTGTTGCATGAGATCATCCAGGTCCTGGGCGCGCGGGTGCAGGCTGAAAATGTAGTTACGAAGCGATCTCTGGCTTTTCAGCATGTGGCTGAGAAACCGGTTGGAGGGGTCGTTGGAATGCGGATCATCCATAGGCGGCACGACGAAGCTCCGTTAAAAACCCGTCGGGGGAACATCATGCATGAGCGCAACCCGCCCGGAATTCACGGATTTTTTCAAATTCGTCGCCCGGTGACCGGA
>JBIHZT010000202.1:0-6600 GCA_044240265.1 Luteolibacter sp.
GAAGCCGATTTGCTCACGCGGCACCGACAGATGCGGGAAGGTATGCTTTCCTTCGCGACCTGCATAGTCCGGCCCCATGAACTCCTCCTTGATCTGGATTTTTTCCTTGTCGCGATCGACTCCGTCCGCCTTTGCGACCAGGTCTTTCCAACCGATGCGGTAGCGCTCCTTGGCGGTGGGTTCGCGGTTGGGCTTGCCGGTCTTTTCGTCGATTCCGTAGTCCTCGATGAGACGCTTCTCAATCATGGCGACCTGTGCCTTGTTCCACTCCCAAGCTTCCCTGGCGAACGGATGGTTTTTGACCAACCAGCAATTATCGATGGCGACCAACGGATCCACGCCTTTCGCGACGGCCTTCATCGCGAGATGCTGGAAATCGATGGCATCGACATTGTGGAAAGCCATCGGGCTGTCGAGCAGTTTGCCCTCAACCACCGTGTCATCGCGCAGACGGGACTGACCGTCCGCCTCCTTGATATCGCGCGGGTGGAAATCGAAACGGGATGGAGGATCGACACTGAAGGCCACCGAGGAAACCTCCGTGAGCAGCTTGGGCCCGAGCGCGACCATATCGATATTCACGCCGGAAGCGATCTGCCAGCCCTTCTTGCCGGGGTTCTCCGCCTTTGCGACCTTCCATTCCTCACGCAAGGCCTCGGTGCGGTAGGCACCGTTGTGACTGCGAGCCGCAAGGTGGATCTCCCGAACCCGATTGAGGAGGTCGATTGAAAGCGGTTCGCCTGCCTTGGCAAGGACTTCAGCTGGCTGACCCTCCTTGGTGATGGCGGAGATATCCGCGGCGAGCGTGATTTTCGAATGATGGTGTGCTGCCTGGGTTAGAAGTTCTTCGATCCAAGGCTTGTAGAAACGCACGGTGTTAAAGGTCAGCTTCGAGGTTTCGACAAAAATCAAATTTTCCTCCACCTTCTTGCCGTTGTGGTCGAGCACAGGCTTGTCACCGTCCATCTCGTAACCGAGGTGGCCCTCGATGACCGTGTAATCCTTGAGACGCAGCGCCTGGTGATGGAGCTTGACGTTGTATTCGATTCCTTTGAGCACCATGAAAATCAGAGCGCAGAAAACCGTGATACCCATGAACAACTGGAACTTCCTCCACTCGCGCATTTTGAGCGCCGCCCATGCGAAGACCACGGTAACCGAGGAACCGATGAGGACGAAGGTGTTGATCAGGCCGGGAAGCACCGGAAGCGTCCGCTCTGGCCATGGGTAATCCGCACCGAGGCGGAGGAATACATAAGCCGAGAAGAAACCGCCGAAGAGCATGACTTCGGAAGCGAGGAACAACCAGATGGCGATCTTCGAGTTGAAGAGGCCGGTGTCCTTTCGGGGAGTGACGACGTAGGGAATTTCCATGAAATGAATGTGCTGGGGCTCGTTCTCCTGAAATTAATGGTGGGCCGGGAACTTCTCGACGGGTTTATCCGAGTGCTCCAGATGCTTGGGTTCGATCCACTGGGGAAGGAAGTCCTCGTCGCAATCCGGTCGGCTGTATTCGTAAGGACCGCGATAGGTGACCGGCTCCTTGATGAAATTTCCATGGCCCGGAGGCGTTGGCGTCGCCCACTCGAGCGTGGTAGCGTCCCATGGATTGTCGCTGGTCACCTTTTTACCGAACTTCCATGAGAGCAGGAGGTTGGCGATAAAGAAGATTTGGAAAACCGCCATGGTCCAGGCCCCCATCGACATCGGGATGTTCAGGTCGATGTTCTGCACCACCGTTTGCCCGAAGATATTCGCGCCGTCAGCAGCCTTGTCGAGGTAGGCGTCGCCACCATTGTACCAACGGCGATGGAAGCCGGCCATGCCTTGTACAAGCATCGGGAAGAAGATGATGTTCATGCAGATCAATGTTGGCCAGAAGTGCAGGTGATTGAGAGTTTTGCTCATGAAGCGACCCGTGATCTTCGGATACCAGTGCAGGATGCCGCCGAAGAATCCGAACAGAATTCCCGGAGCCACCACGTAGTGGAAGTGGCCGATGACGTAGTAGGTGTCGTGAAGGTGAAGATCTGCCAGATTGAACGCCAGTGGCAGGCCGGTGAGACCGCCAATTCCGAACATCGGGATGAACGCGCAGGCCCAGAGCATCGGCGGAGTGAAACGGATGGAACCGCCCCACAGCGAGATGAGCATGGCTGTGATGATGACCACCGAAGGCACCGAGATCAGCACCGTGGTCGTCTGGAAGAAAGTGGAAACCGCCGCTCCCATGCCGGTCATATACATGTGGTGGGCCCACACGACGAAGGAGAGGAAACCAAGAACCAGCACGGAATAGACCATCGACTTGTATCCCCACAGCGGTTTGCGGGTGTTCGCCGGGATGATTTCACTGACGCAGGCGAAGGCAGGAAGAAGAAGGACATACACTTCCGGGTGACCAAGGAACCAGAACAAATGCTGGAACAAAAGCGGAGAACCCCCACCGGATAGATCGGCAAGCCCCTCGCTCTTGGTGAAGAGCCCGGAAGGCATGAAGAACGACGAGTGGGCGACCCGGTCCATCAACTGCATGATGCCGGCGGCTTCAAGCGGCGGGAAAGCAAGGAGGAGCAGGAAACCGGTGACCAACATGGCCCATACAAAAAACGGCATGCGCATCCAAGTCATCCCACGGACCCGCAGGTTGATGATGGTGGTGATGAAATTGACAGAACCGAGAAGCGACGAGGTGATCAGGAGGACCAGGCCGATTAGCCATTGTGTCTGACCCGCAAGCCACTGGTTGACGACTTGACCGTCAGCGAAACCCGCGAGCGGCGAGTAATTAGTCCAACCCGATTTCGCAGACCCGGACTCAAGGAAGAATGACGCACACATGACCAAGCCGCCGAGAAGATAGACCCAGTAGCTTGCCATGTTCAGGCGGGGGAACGCCATGTCCGGCGCACCAATCTGAAGCGGCGTGACGTAGTTGCCGAAAGCACCGAATCCCAGCGGGACGATCCCAAGGAACACCATGATGGTGCCGTGCATCGCTCCGAACATGTTATAAGTCTCCCCGGTCACCTTGCCGTCCTGTAACCAACGGGCCTTCCAGCCGTCGGTGAACACCCAGCTCATCCATTCAGGAAGAGGCTGGTGTGGATAAGCGATGCTCCAGCGCATCACCATCATCAGATAGAAACCAAACGCCAGGAAGCACAGGGCGGTGACCCCATACTGAATTCCGATCATTTTGTGGTCGGTGGAAAAGATCCATTTCCGGATGAATCCCGGATCGTGGTGGTGATCATCGTGAGAGTGATCGTGGTGGGCGTCGTGCCCGGCAGGTGAAGTGGCGTGAGAGCTCATAAGTCCGTCTTGCGGCGTTGTATTACCCAAAATAGTGGAAGCGAATAGCAAAAAATGCGCAGCGTAATCCGAAATATTGGATGATGGTGAAGGATTGGAGTGGTAGTGACTAAAAAAAGAGACGCTAAAAATTCCGGAGTTGAAGAATGATCAGATTGGTCAGGGCTCAGGGAGCCTTGGCAGGAGCCAGCGTGATCGGATCCAGCAGAGTCTTTGGATCCAGCAAATCACCCGGCAGCGCCTTGACATGATCTGCCGTGAGTTCGGCGGCAGTCGCTGACTTGCCGGCATTCTTTCGAGCGGCGGAAATTTCAATGGCCGCCTTGGCCATGTCGGTGGTGACCACATCGCCAACGGCGTTGCCGAAATTATTGCGGACGTAGGTCATGATACCCGCAAGATCCTCCGGAGTCATGCCGATGCCCTGCGGAGGCATCACGCCGTAGGTCGTCCCGTTACTCACAGGACCTTCAAGACCGTTGAGGATGATCATCGCAAGACGTTCCGTCTCGGTGGTGACCCATGTGGATCCGACCAGCGACGGGAAGGTGGAACCATTTCCCTTCGCATCCGAGCCGTGGCAGCCGTTGCACTTGGCGGAGTAAATCTTCGAACCCTTCGCCATGTAGGCGGCGAGCGCCTCCTTCGGCACCGGACCGGTGTCGTCCGCCCCTCCGGCGGGCGTCCGGACGTATCCCTCGCGGAATGTCGAGCCATATCCGAAAAGCTTGCCGCCACCGCCGAGAATTCCGCCGGCCACGAGCATGACCACTCCGCAAGCGACAAAAGCCCACAAGGAAACCGGCTCGATGCCGTTGTCCACAATCCGCTTTTCGCGCGCACACGCGGCGGCTTCGCGGACCACCTTCCCGTGGGCCTCGGTCACATTGATCGAGTCCTCAAGGTCGGGTTTTGAAATTGGATCTGACATGTCTGAAATTAGGTAGAAGGTAAATTATTTCAAGGGATCAACCTTTGTTTTTCGGCGGAGCGAAATTCAGCACCGCAGGCACGGCATGATCCTTCTTAAGCGAAAGCAAATAAGAGACGAGCGCTTTGGCGTCGGAATCCGGCACCACTTCCTTTTTTCCGTCGGCGGTGATGGCCACCGCGTCGATCGAAGGATTACCGACAATCGGACGCTCGATAAACATGAATTTGGACGATGGGCATGTCGACTTCCACCGCTGCGGCTCCTGCCGCGGATTGTAGAGATGGCCGTAAAGCCACTTCTCGGCATTGCCACCCGCTAAATACTCCGCTTCCACGCGGCGACCGAGATTCGACAAATCAGGCCCCATCCGGGAAACACCGATCTGCGCGAACTTTTCGCCAACGAAGTCATAAGCATTCGTTTCCCGGCGAGTGTCGCCACGATCCGGGTCAGCTTTCAAGCCACCCCAGTCGGGACGGTATAGGTCATTGCCCGCGTAGGTCGGCCGCACCAACTGGGTGTGGCAGAGATAACAGCCGTTCTCGGCGTAAACCAACGCTCCATTGGCCACGCGGCCGGTCCTCTTCGGATAGAAAATCCCGGTTGCGCCGTCGGTCGCCTCGCTGAGCTCAATAGGAGCCAGGTTGCGCATCTTGACGAATGGGACGACGATGATCGCAAGCCAGGCGACGCCGAAACTGGCGGATAAACCGAGAATGAATGTGCGTAAGCTCATTGGAAAAGGATTTGAAATTTGAAATCTGAAATCTGAAATTTCATGTTAGTGTGCGGTCACGTGACCCGGGCCGGCATTGTCGATGTCCCCATCTTCACCGTGCGGACTGCCGCCATGGCCATGTCCGGAAACCAGCAGAGTCGGGTGAGAGCTGCGGCGTCCGAGGCGCAGCCACATCAGCGTCAGATGGATGAAAAAGAAGATATTGGAAAACAGGATGAAACACCAGGCGATGGTGGTCGCCACGGCATAGGGAAAAGCGCGAGTCGCGGCACCCTGCCACGGTTGCTGCCATTCCTCCTGGCCGATTCCCTGCTGCAAGCCACCGAACAGCGCCACCAAAGCCACCGTCACGATTCCATAAACCGAAAACAGGAAGTGCATCTTGATCAGACGGCGGGAAAGCCACTCGCGGCGGGTCACCCGCGGCACGATGAAGTAAACCGCACCAAACATCACGAAGCTGAAGAATCCGTAAAGCGCGAGAATCTCAAATCCATAACCGGACATGGAAAACTGCGTGAGAGGCAGCGTCGATTCCGGCAGGTTCAGCAACACCGCCGAAACGGCGAGGAGGATC
This sequence comes from Luteolibacter sp., assembly GCA_044240265.1. GTDB lineage: Bacteria > Verrucomicrobiota > Verrucomicrobiia > Verrucomicrobiales > Akkermansiaceae > Luteolibacter. Next base: position 5,566 of record JBIHZT010000202.1, read on the forward strand.
AGTCCACCGATTCCCGCGATGGTGAACCGGAGTGCCGGACTTGCCGCGACCACATCTGGCGAGGCGAGCGCCGTCCGCAGAATGTTCAGGGATGCGGTAATCGCGGGAACAAAAATCAACACGGTGGCGGCGGCACCAAGGTAGGGAAGGAAGTAAGGAATCGGCGCGCCGACCAGTTTCTGCATGCCAGCCCATGGAGCGATGATCGCGAGCGACCAGAAACCAAGCTTCGCCAGCGAGTAGCTGTAAACCGCATGTCCGGTCACCTTCGGAGCCAGATAATAAGCGGCACCCAGCGCTACTGGAGTGAAGAACAGGAAAATCACGGCGGACTTATACCAAGCGTTGATACCCGCAGCCATTACCGGATGACCCGGCAGGCAGTGAAGAAGTGTGTTTGCCGTGATGAAGATCCATGGAAACCAAATCATCGCCCCCAGCAGATACCACTGCGAAATGTAAACATGTCCCTCGGGACGCACCCGGAATTGAATGAACGACCAGATCACGATCGCAAAATAACTGACCAGCAGCAACGGCCAGACAGCCGCGGGAAACTCCATCCAAGGCATCCCGGTGCCGGAACCCGCGAGGATCCCGACGACTCCCAGAGCCACGCCCAGATTCCAAATGTGGCCGGCTGTCAGAATAATACCGGCCGCCGTGCACTCCTTGCGGGAAAGTCGCGCCATCATCCAGATGATCACGGCGAAGGCGGCTTGAAATCCCCAACCATAGACAAACGCATTCATGTGGGCAGGAAACACCCGGCCGTATGTCAACCAGGCGCAGTCGCCCGGCCTGAACGAAATTCCCGTAAACGGAATCGCAAAAACGAAGGCCTCCGGACTGTGGATTTTCCACGAAGAAAGGATTCCCAGAACAATCGAAACCGCAAGCCAGGCGGCTCCGCTGGTCAGGAAAAACATCACAGGGTGACGCAGCGAGCGGTCAATCCCCGCGCGAAGCAAGGCGTCCTGTTCAGTGGAAGTTGGGATGGCGGATGACATCGGCTTGGTAGATGGAGAAAAAGAA
>JBIHZT010000203.1:0-6575 GCA_044240265.1 Luteolibacter sp.
GCCGACGCTGACGTTGTAATCTTTAATCGCCGCAGTGCCCGACTGGTCCGCAGTAAGAGCGCCGGCAGCGTTAAACGCTGCGGGGCCGATGGCTGCCGTGTTGAAGTTATCCTCCAGCAACAGGTTAGCCGCCGAAGCGGGTCCGCCGACGGTGAGCGCCACGAGTGCGGCGAGGAAGGTGGTTCTTGAATTCATATCTTGGGATCAGGATCGGGCGGACTTGGATGAGGAGTTTAGGTGGATTATTTCACCACCTTGAGGCGGCCGAAGAGACGGGGTTCCGTTCCTTCGGGCACGGTGATGGTGACCGTGTCGGTGCCGGCTTGTGGTGTGTTGGGTTGGATGGCGACGATGCCGCCCGCGACGATGGGCACGTCAGTCCAGCCGGATAGATCCGTGCCGTATTGGAAGGTTTGGGCCGTGTCTGCCGTGGTAGCGTGGACCCGGCGGAAGGTGAATACGAGGTTTCCGGCGGTGGTGGTGGCGGTGGGAAGGATGCCGGCGGCGGCGGCGAGCGGGTTGCCGCCGAGCACGTATTCGAGGAGGTTATTGACGCCGTCGTTGTCGTTATCGCCGGATGGACCGCCGGTGACGTTGTAGCCGCCCGAGCCTGACCAGATGGCGAAGGTGTATCCGCTCGAAACCGTAAGGCTGCCGGTGCCGGTGATGAAACCGGCGGCGTTCGCCGCCGAGTAAGTTCCGGTGAGCATCTGGACGCCATCGACCCAGAGTTCGCCGATCACGTCCGTGCCGGTGTAGTCGAGGTGGAGGAACGCGTCGGGAGCGACGGTCACATCCGCGGTATCGGCGAGGTTGGTGGGCGAGGTTCCATTTCCGAGGCGCAGCGTGCCGGTTTGGATGGTGGTGTTTCCGGTATAGGTGTTCGTGCCGGTGAGACTGAGCGTGCCCGTGCCGGTTTTGACCAGATCACCGGCACCGGAGATCACGCCGGCGAAGGCGGTATCGGTCCCGTCGCCGACGGTGAGCGCGACGTTGTTGACCAGCTGCGCGCCACTGACACCAGCCAGAGCGCCGGCCGTCTGCGCCACGTCCAATTGCAGCGTGCCGCCTGAAAGCGACAGCGCGGTGCCGGTCGGCAGACTGCCCGCCGCGTAGCCGGTCAGGCGCACATCATCCATGGCCGTGGCCGAATCGCCGCCGTTCTGGCTGCCGGCGAACGTCAACACATGGCTGCCCGCTTCCAGAAGGACGCCGCGGACGACAAAAGTCTGAAATGCACCGCCCGAGGCGAAGGTGCCCGCAGGATAGCTTTTGACGGTCGTGCTGTTGATTTGGATGGCAATGCCGCTGTCGGGATAATTCGGTCGGTTGGCCGCCTTGAAGCTCAGGTCGTAGAAACCGCCGACGGTGACGGTCAGGCTCTGTGATAGTGTGCCGTTGTTCTGCACGAAACCGGCTTGCAGGCCTTGCGGCGCGGTGGTGACCCACGGCGAGCCGTTGCGGCTGATGCCGCCCGAGTTGAAACTCCAGTCCGCGCCGGCCGGGGCGTAGCTCCACCCGCCATCGCCGAAGACCGGCGATTCGAAGCCGGCATTCGCGATGACAACACCGACCGAGGTGTCGGCGGTGACCCGCAACGTGCCTGCGGAAACGGTCGTGCTACCGGAATAGCTGTTAGCTCCACCGAGCGCGAGCGTGCCGGTGCCGGTCTTGAGCAAAGCGACGCTGCCGGTCAGCGCGGCGGAAACAAACGCGCTACGGTCGGCGGCGACCGAAATGGTCGAGATGCCGGAGGTCGACGCCAGAGTCAGAGCGCTCCCCGCAAGCCTGTAGTCAGAGCCGTCAAACACCAGGCCGCCGATGGTACGGGAGCCATCCACCGTGATAGTGGCACCGGTGGACTGATTGAAGGTCGCGGTCTTGTCCGCGCCTTTGGCGACATCGCCATTCTGCCAGCTGCCGGTCTGGTTCCAAACACCGTCGGCGAGGCTGGTCCAAGCACCATCCGCATCCGGTTCGGGGCCGTCGGTGACAAGCAGCGCGCCGGTGCCGGTGAAATGCACGGAGTCGCGGGTTGCGTTCCATGTGCCCCGCGCTTGCAGGATGCCGTCGATTACCAGCGTGCCGACGGTGTCGATGACACCGGAGGCGAGGTTGAGGCGGCCGGTTCCATTGAGCGTCACTGCGGCATTGTCTGCCACGCCGCCGCTGGGATTGCGGAGTTCGCAAGTCGCCCCGGTTGCGACAGTCAGGTTGCCTGAGCCGAGAGTGCCGGCTGCATCGACCAACAGCGTGCCGCCGGTGACTGCGGTGCCGCCGCTGTAGGAATTGCCGCCGGTTAGAACGGCGGTGCCGGTTCCTTGTTTCCGGAGGGATGCGATGCCGATGCCATCCCAGTTTTGAATGCTGCCGTTGGCGTTGAGCATGCGTCCGGCACCGACGTTCATGACCAACTCGCCGGCGATCAAAACCGTGTTGCCGATGGTGAGGTTTTTACTATCGGATGAGATGGCAATGGTACCCCCCAAGGAGGTCTCCTGCCATCCCGGCTGACCCTGCTTGGCGGGAGCCATGATGATCGGATTGGAGCCATCGATGACGATGTCGGTGGTGAGCCCGCTGTTGAAGGAGAGATTTCCCCATCCTCTGTTTTCATCGACGATCATGGTGCTTCTGGTGGGGGTGCCGGAGAAAACGTAGTTCGTCCACTCGCCCCAGGAGTTCTCCAGATAATTGGAGCCAGTGTTGAAATCGGTGTCGGTGTTGCCCTGCCAGGTGTAAGAGGTGATGACTTTCGAGATGCTGAGGTTGTCGATGCGGGTGTAATTCACGGAGCCATTGTAGGGATTGGCGCCGAAGCTCAGATAACCGTCGCCGGGGGCGAGTTGGAGCAGCGGGTAGGTGCCGACGAGCGTCGCGCCGTTGTAGAGAGCGGCTTTCGATCCGTTGCCATTGAAGGCGGAGCCGGTGCCGGCGGTGTCGGATAGGACGATCCGGTAGGTGTTGCCGCTGTGACTGGCCAAGGGCACCTGCGAACCGTTCACCCAGACTTCCATGGCTCCGTTGACCTTTGGCAGAATACCAAACTTGGCGCCGCTGCTGTAGGCGAAGAGGTTTTGCCCGCTGCCGATCGTGATGGAGGTCCAGCACTCGCCGTTGCTGGTGCCGCTAACGGATGCATCGAACTGGAAGGCAATCGGCTGATCGAGGCCGTTGGCGGCGATGGAGAAATCCTCGTTCAGGCTGGCGTTCGAGCCGTAGCCCGAGTCGCCTACGAGCAGCATGGTGGTGCCATTGCCGTGCTGGGCCTGCCAGCTCTGGCCACCGCTGGTGACGTTGTAGGTGACCGGCGCGAGCAGGCCTTGTTGGTCGGAGGCGAGGGTGCTGTTGAAAGCGGCAGAGCTTTCGCTGATCGAGTTGAAGTTATCGCTGAGCAACAAACTACCGGCAGCGCTGAACAGCGGCACGGTGGCGGCATTCAGCTGCGCGGAGGTGAGGGCGGTGGTGAAAAACTGCGCGTCGTCGAGCGAGCCTTGGAACATCGGCATGGCACTGCCTTCGGAGCGGGCAAGGTAGTTGTGCTGCGCGGCGGTGGTGGTGTTGGCGGCAAGCAGTTGATCGGGCCGGATGGTGATAGAGCCGCTGGCTGCGGCGGTGCCATTGACGTAGAGAACGCCGGTGGTGCCATCGAGCGTAACGGCGATGTGCGACCAGACGCCGACCGGCAGCGCGATGGTCGAGAGGGTTTGTTCAGCGCCGCCATTGACGATGGAAAACTTCGCCTGCCCGGAGCCATCGGACGCGGTGAGGGACAGCCGCCGGGTCGGAGTCGCTCCGAGCCAGAGCAGGGCTTGGTTGGCCGGGCCGCCCGCCGGTTTTACCCAAGCGGCGAAAGTGAACACGCGGCTGTCTGCCAGACTGCGGTCGAGCGTGATGGATTGGCTGCTGCCGTTGAAGGTGAGGAAACCTGTCCGCTGTTGATCCGTGAAAGTCCAGGCCGGCGAGCCGTTGGTGAAGCCATCCGTAACGCCGTATTGGTCGAGCGCACGGGAGTCGTGGGGTGATTTGAAATCATAGGCCGCATAAAGTCCGGCGGGCGTGGCGGTGGTGAAGTTGTCCGGAACGCCGACGAAGGGCAGGTGGCCGAAGGTGACGCCGCCTGATAGCGCCTTGTTGACCATGTAGTCGCCATCGACGACGGCGTTGCCACTGAGCACGCCGGTGCCGCTCTGATGGAGCGCACTGCCCTTGGCCACGGCGGTGTCCTGCATGCTGGCGGCGGCGGTGGCGTGTTCGAGCACACGGGCGTTGCCGGAGATCGTGCCACTATCGACGATGGCCCAGTCGCGGACGCGGGCGAAATCCTGGACGACAGCGGTGCCACGCACCCAGGCATGGCCACTGACGACGGCGTTGTTGCGGACCTGCGCGTTATCCTGCACGACGGCGTAATCCTCAATGCGGGCGGTGTTGCTGACGACGGCGCTGCCGAGCACGCGGGCATTCGGGCCGAGGTAGGCAGTCGATGCGACGCTGGCGGTGCTGGCCTTGTAGCCGCCGCCGTTGCTATGCACAACCAGCCCGGCGGCAGAGCCGTTCGTCCGCTCGCGCGGCGTCGCTCCGGTGACCTGCACCTCGTAGTGAAAGCGGGAGCGCGACGGGTGGGAGCGGAAATGATAGTTCGCCTCGTCGTGCCCCCCGTAGTGGAAGATATCCGGCGTTCCCGCCACGGATAGATAGAGTTTGTTCTCATTGGCGGCCAGGGTGATCGAGCTGCTGCCAGCGCTCCACAGCGGCGTGTATCGCTCCACACCGGTGTCGCTCACCGCGATCAAGGACGCGCGCCAATCCGCGCCGCGGGCGGTGTCGGCGAGACCGCGAAGATTCACTGTGACCACGCGTCCGGCGCCGCTGCCGGCGGGGATCAACTCATGCATTGCGTAGGCTCCTTGGGCCGGCGCTTTGTTCGGCGGCACGCGCCACCAATCCGGAGCGTCCGGACGCTGGAGGAGATCGGTGAAAAGATGGCGGGCATTGCGGGTGGGGTCCTGGGTGTTGAGTTCGGCCGTCATGGCAGCCTGGTTGGAGAAATCCCAAGTCGCACAACGCCGGGCATAGTAGCCGACGATGTCTTTGAGCGAAGTCGTGGGCGTGAGGCGATCCAGCGTCATCATGGAAAATTCATTCTGCTGCGTTTCCTGCCAGATTTTCGCCACCATGCCGTCGTAGAGGTCTGGCAGGGCGTCCGGGTTCTCGTCCATGTAGAGGAAGGGAAGCCAGGTGAGATACAAGTTCCGGCCCGACGCCATCATGAAATGGCCGTCGCGCACGCCGAGCGCTTCGACGTTCGAGCGATTCGGATAGAGGTTCTGGTAATGGCGGATCCAGCGCTCGCGGCCGTAGTTGGCGTGGGTTTCGAACCACTCGCCGGGAACATTGCCCGAGGTGTTGTGAAACTGGAAGCAGTGCATCAGCTCATGCGGGATCACCCATGTGGGCGGATCCACCTGCAAGCCGTCCGGCGTGATATTGAGCTGCGCCAGGGAAATCCCGCCATGATCGTCGAGACCCGCCCAGTAGCCGTTATAGTAGCTCGTGACGTTGAGCTTGTAGGCCGTTCCCGAGCTGGTGCCGACGTTGAAGCAGGGCTCCCGGTAACCGAGAATTTTCACATAGACCTGCCAGGCCTCCTCCAGATTGCGCAAAGTCCCCTTGGCAATGTTTGCAGTCCATCCCGTCTGGGTGGTGACGTTGTTGTTCCAGAGGAAGCGGAAATGCTTCGACTCCATCGAGGACACCGCCTGGCCAGGACCGAAATAGGCGTCGCCTGGGGTGGCACCGCTGACCGCCGGGCATTTGGTGGTGAAGCGCGGCTGATAGACCGTCGGATTCGGTTCGTCGCCGACGCGCAGGTAGTCGATGGCGAAGGCCACGCCCGACACGTTGCCCGGATCGATCCGCAGATCCTGCAGCGTCGCCCGCCACCATGGCTCCGGTCCGACATCGATGCGGTAGGTGTGGAACGCGCCGTCCTTGGGAATCGTCGCGTTGGGGATGGAAATCAGCCGGTCTCCGCTGAAGCCGGTGGTTGCTGTGGTGCCGTAGTAAATTTGGATGTCGTCCACGTAGCTCGCCGGCACCCGCATCCGCAGTTCGAGATAGTCGTTGAAGCCGAGATCGAGGTCCGGCCTGTTGGCGGAGGGAATGGTACGCGAGATCTGCGGGTCGGCATTGTTCGTGGTGCTGGAAAGAATGCCGCCGCTGACCGTGGGCGTTGTCATGCCAGTGGCCGTCCAGCTTTCCAAGGTGCTGCCATCCCACTCCACGGCATAAGTGCCGGCGAGCGGAATCACCGGGTCCACCGTGATGGGCAGGGCGCTGGCGGCCAGCGGGAGCAAGAGGCTGAGGGTGAGTAGTAGGTTTTTCATGGGCTTGATTTACTGACCTTAGTTTTCCCGTGCTGTGATGGTCCAGGATCCCGGATCCACTTCAAAGACCTCGCGGCTTCCGACGCGGCCCTGATAGGCAACTGTAGCAGGCAGTTGTTCCTTCGGCAAATCCGCCGCAGAGTGAGAATTCGCTTCCTGTCTCCCGCCGCTCTGACGGCCCTGGCG
>JBIHZT010000204.1:0-6573 GCA_044240265.1 Luteolibacter sp.
GGCGCGGCGGACGAAGTTTGGGTCACCGAAGACTCGGTTTCCATGATTTATGAGGCGCTCAGCTCCGGTGCCAAAGTCGGACTGCTGCCGGTTCCCCGTCTCAAGTCCGTCACCCGCGTCCTCCAGGGCCTGGAGGACATCAGTAGCGGCGGATTCATCACCTCCTTCGCCGATTGGGAATCCACCCGCGTCCTGACTTCTCCTCCGGAAACCCTGCGCGAGGCGGATCGCTGCGCCGCGTGGATCGTCCGCCATTTCTCCCTGTCGCCGTAAAAGCATCCTCTAGCTAACAAACCCATGCGCCGCCACCTCGTTCGATCCGCCATCGTCCTGCTAGCCAGCGCCTCCGCCATCTTCGCCGACACGCCCTTCCCCGTGGAAATCACGGTGGATGCCGCGAAGCCCCTCGGCCCCCTCAAGCCGATCTGGCGCTACTTCGGAGCCGACGATCCGAACTACGCTTACATGAAGGACGGGAAAAAACTCCTCGCCGAGCTCGGCGAACTGGCACCCAAACAGATTTATTTCCGCGCGCACAATCTACTCACCACCGGCGACGGCACCGCCGCCCTCAAGTGGGGCAGCACCAATGCCTACACCGAGGACGCCGCCGGAAATCCCGTTTACGACTGGACCATCACCGACCGGATCTTCGACGCCTATCTGGAGCGCGGCGTGCGCCCTTACGTGCAGCTCGGCTTCATGCCGCAGGCGCTTTCCACCAAGCCGGAGCCCTATCGCCACCATTGGACGCCGGAGGCGAAATACGACACCATCTATCTCGGCTGGACCTGCCCGCCCAAGGACTATGTGAAATGGGGCGAGCTCTGCTATCAGTGGGCGAAACACTGCGTGGAGAAATACGGCCGCGAGGAAGTGGAGACCTGGTGGTGGCAGCTCTGGAACGAGCCTAACATCGGTTGCTGACGCGGCACTCAGGAGGAGTTTTACAAGCTTTACGACTACTCGGTGGACGGCGTGCACCGGGCGATCCCGACCGCGCGCATCGGCGGGCCCGAGACCGCGGGAGGCACCGGCGGTGGGTCACTCAACAAATTCCTCGACCACTGCGTGAGCGGCACCAACGCCGTCACCGGTAAACAAGGCACGCCCATCGATCTGATTTCCTTCCACGCCAAGGGCTCGCCGAAATTTGTCGATGGCCACGTCCGCATGGGGATATCCAACCAGTTGCGGGATATCGAATCGGGCTTCGCCGCCGTCGCCAGTTATCCCACTTTGAAGCATCTGCCCATCGTCATCGGCGAGTCTGATCCGGAAGGCTGCGCCGCCAGCTTTGCGAGAAAATACGAGCTCGCCGACAAACATGGAGTGAATCTCGAAGGCGCGCTCACCTGGGCCTTCGAGTTCGAGGATCAGCCGTATTTCGCCGGCTTCCGCGTGCTTTCCAGCAACGGCATCGACCACCCCGTGCTCAACGTCTTCCGCATGTTCAGCAAAATGTCAGGGCAGCGTCTAACGACCACAAGCACTGCCGGAGTCCCACTCGCCGAAATCGTTAAAAACGGCGTCCGCAATCAGCCCGATGTCTCGGCTCTCGCCAGCCGCGACGGTAAAAAAACCGCAGTCATGGTCTGGCACTATCACGACGACGACCTCGCCGGCCCCGAGGCTGCTGTCAGGCTGAAAATCCCCGGCCTCCCGTCCGCCGGTGGCGTGGCGAAGGTCACCCACTATCGCATCGACGAGACCCGCAGCAACGCCTTCACCCTTTGGAAAGCCCTCGGTGAGCCGCAAAAACCCACCACCGCCCAATATGCCGAACTCGAACAAGCCGGCAAGCTCGCCACCCTCGGAGCGGATGAACAAACCACGGTAAGCGACCACGCCGTAACTGTTGATTTCAACCTGCCCCGCCAGGGAGTCTCACTGCTGCTTATCGAATGCGAGTGAGGTAATTATTTGAAGTCCCACGCTAAACCCTGAGCGAGCCGCGGAACGCCCTGGCGCTGTAGTAGGACTGCGCGCCATTATGATAGATAAACACATGGCCGAAGCGGCGATCCCCGAAAAGGGCGCCGCCAAGTTTTCTGATATCAGCGGGTGTCTTCACCCAGCTCGATGTCTTCTTGTCGAACTCTCCAAGCTTTTGCAGCTCGCGATACTGTTCTTCAGTCAAAAGTTCCACACCCATTTCCGCCGCCAGATCCATGGCGCTGTTTTTCGGGTGGTGTTCTTTTCTGGATTCAAGCCCTTCACGATCATAACAAAGACTCGTGCGGTCTTTGGGCGTTTCCGGCGAGCAGTCGTAAAAGAGGTATTCGCCCGTCTTTGGGTCTTGTCCTACAACATCCGGCTCCCCGCCGCTTCTTTCCATTTCATGAAGCGACCATTGTTTGGTGGGATGAGCTTCCAGCCGGACTTTCACCTTCGCCCACTCAAAACCTTGATGGCGGCTCATGTGTTTCTCAAACCGTGATTTCAACACGCCGAGCAATTCTTCACGTTGTTCGGATGATAGCTCCTTTTTGGATTCAGCTTTTTTCATTTAATCCTTTGTTCTCGGCGCGGTGTGGTTGGGCGCTTGTGGTAATGGAACCAATTCCCTGCCCGGATCAGGAGATCCCCTTTTTTAAATCCCGTAAACTCCAAAGAAATCCGCCCGCCGCCGCGGCATCTCCCCTCAGTTTCCGCGCGCCGGACTTGCGTTTCGGTCCGAAGCGCTCGCGACATTTTACGAAGGCCTCGTCCACAAAACTGCGGCTGCCGATCACTGCTCCGTCCGTGAAATAACGGATCCGGCAGCGCAGAACCTTCCCGATTGGAATCTCCCCGTCTCTGTTGCGTGCCAACTCCGCCTCCTCCTTTGAAATTCCTTTGCGCAGCGTTTTCGCCTCCACTTTCCCGTCCCGGTTGATGCATTCCGTGCTCTTACCAACAGCACCCATCATCAGAATCCGGCGGTATTCCCGCGCCACATCATTCGTCCAAAATGTCGCATCCGCCGCGACCCCTTGATGCGCCCGTAGTGCCCGCACCAAGCCCGCCCGTGCTGTTTTTCCGTTCCCCTTCGCCCCGCCGCCGATCGCCTCGCCGTAACTGCTCCACCGGTAGTCTGCCGGATCCGTCACCATTCCAGCGCGCACCGGATTGAGGTCGATGTAGGCTGCGATCGTCTTCGCTGCCACACCATCCTCCACGATCAAACTCTTGAACCGATCCTCCCAAAGCCGCCCGGTGCGTGCATGCGTCCGGTTGTGCCACTGGGTGTAGCGTTGTAGCACGCCCTTCATGAATTCCCCCAGGTCGTGCATCCGGTAGATAAATCGTTGGTGAATCCGTCCCACCAAAACCGACTCCGTACCCAGCCCCTCCTCCACTTGTCGTCTCGCCTCCGCCAGTTCCCGAGCCACCTCCGCGACAAACGCCTCGCTGTAAATCGCCGCCAGTCGGTCCAGCAACTCCTCGTCCGTAAATCCTGCCGCGGGCCTCGGCGGAACCTCCAACAGAAGGTGGAAGTGATTGCTGATGAAAGGTCAGGCCCTTTATTAAGGCCCTCCATTGAGGCCACTCAATAAGGCCGAATCCTAATTTCCCGCACTGGGGAGCTGGGGAACAACGACGCCGAACGACGTTTTGTGCATCGAGGCGGGGCGCCAGTATTCCGCTGGGCCAACCTGGACGACGCCTGACTTTCCTTAAGCGAGCTTGAGGCGCTCGTCGGACTCAAGCTTGGCGTTGAGTTCGGGCCAGCCGGTTGGGATCTGCATGTTGAAGCAGTGCAGGTAAACGGCGAGGAGCCTGGGTTCGAAAATATCGACGAGACGGTCGATAGTGGAGTTGAGTCGCTCGGAATCGAGTTTCTTGGGAAGATCGCCGACGACGGAGCCCTTGCCATCGTGGGGGATGCCCATGCCGTCGCAGAACATGGCGAGCAGGGATTGCTGGCCGGCCATGAGGTAGGCTTGCAGGAGGTGCTCGCCGATGGTGTCGCAGGGCTTGAGCTTCAGGGTTTTATGAATCCAGGCGTATTGCTCGGCCATGGATTTTTTCTCGATGAAGACGGGGCGGAGCTTGCGGTTGGTGGCAAGGGTGGCGACGGCGGACCGATACACGTTCTTGTCGTTGGCGCGGAACCAATCGAGGATTTGAGAAACAAAGGCGGGATCGACGGCGGTGTAGAGTTCGTGGGCTTTCACGGTGAGGAAATTTTGAGTGGCAGGGAGTCAATGCGGTCATTCGCCGCGTGGCAAGGGCGGAGAAGTGAAAAGACCGGAGTTTGAAATGGAAGGCGGAGGGAGCTACATGCGGCGGGCCGCGATCAGTCCCTTCATGGCATTCGCCCGTCAGGGGTGCGGGGTTCCGAGCAGTCGATAGCTGATCCACCAGATGGCCGCGAGGAATACCCCGAGTCCTGCAAGCAGCCAACTTTGGTTTGCCCAGATACCTCCCAAAAGCGAGGAACCCATGGAGGAGATGACCGAGGCGACCATCACTACGGGTATCATCACCCATACCCGTAGACCGAAGCGGAGGGTGAGCGGGAGCAAGACGATCAGGAAACCCGTTCCTACCAACGATTGACCCAGCAAGTGCCACTCGATGGGTGGGCCGTCGAGCAGCGAGAAAAACAGTTGGCTAAGCAGCCATCCAGTCATTGCGAGTCCGAGCGGCACGAAAACCAGCAAGTGCGTGAGGGTGGACGTCCGAATGGGCATTGTGCGCAAAACCCGCAGTTGACCGAGCAGATTGGAGAGTGTGACGAAGACGGTCATCACTATGATCATCCCGATCTGCGGGTTGGCTGACATTGTCTGATGCTTCGTGCCGGAGCCGGACCACCCCATCGCAAACCGCTGAATCAGGAGAATGGCCGCGATCAACAAGAAGGCTTGTGATCCAAGCCTCAGGCAAAGATACGGCAAGGCCCCGAAGCGCTTCCACTCGCTCGCGCTCCGGGCGGACGACGGGTCTTTAGCTTTCCGAACACCCGCTAATTGTCTAGCCGCTCGGTTGCGAACCAGTATGTCGGCCCGGAACCAACCGGCGACGGATGCCGCCGCCAGCAGGATGCCCGCGATGATCCGGCCGCGGCCAAGATCCTCGAAATGGCGGGGGATTGCGAGAGCGAGGGAAAAGGCGGCCGGCAGCGACAAGCTCCAGATGAGGCCGAAAAAGATATCCATGAATTGTTGCCAGATAGTGGCACCCGTTCCCGGCTGACCCGGTATTCCCGTGAGGGCGAAATAGGAGAATCCCAAAAACAAGGTCTGGCCGATTGCGACCAGCAAAAAGAACTCCGTGGTGAGATTGCGGGCTCCGAACATCATTCCGATCCATGCGCTCAATACGAGCGCAATGAGGAATAGAAGCACCGGAAAGGTGAGCGCCACGAACCGCCAGCAGCGCGCGAGTTGATCCGCCGTCACTGGGAGTGACAGCATCGTTCGCGTGATGGCATTTCCTCCGCGTTGCAATTCGAACATCAGGATGAACGCGCTGCCACCGTAGATCCCCATGATGATCGCCTTGCCTCCCCACCAGCAGCCGGTCATCGCGATCAGGTGAAGGATGAATCCGCCGATGAGATACCAGCGCTTCCGCGTCAGGTAGTCGCGGATGATCATGACTTGGTTCGCGGTCATTTACTCAGGAGGGAAATGAAGAGCTCTTCCAGATTCACCGTGCTGTGGGTCACATCGCACGCGCCGGCGGCGGTGAGTTTTTCCATACCGCCGAGCTTGTGATCCACCAGCGCGCGGACCCGGTTACCCTGCCGCTTGATCAGGGTGACGCCTTGCCCACTGGCGAGCGGCTTGTCCTGCGCCAGGGTGAAATCCACGATGCGGAACGGCTCGATGACTTTATCCATCGGCCCGGCGTGAAGGATCAGGCCGTCGTTGATGATCGCGACGTGATCGGCGAAGCGCTCCAGATCGGATAAGTTATGGGAGGAAATGAGAATCGTATGTTCCGCGTCCTCGACGAGCTCCAGCAGCGCGGCGAAAAGCTCGCGTTTGGCGATGGCGTCCAGCCCGGTGGTCGGCTCGTCGAGTACCAGCAATTCCGGGCGACGAGAGAGGGCGATGACGAGTGCGAGCTTGGTGCGCGAGCCGAACGACAGTGTGGCGATCTTGTCGTTAGGATTCAGCTTGAAGCGTTCGAGAAGCTGCTGGCAATAACCGTCATCCCAGGTCGCCGGATAGAAACCGCGCACGAAGCGGATCGCCTTGTGGATATTCCCCCAGTTGGCGTATTCCAGTTCCGGCCCGACGTAAGCGGTGCGAGTTTTCACCGCCACTTCGTCGGCCGCGGCGTCCAGGCCGAGCATGCGGATCGTCCCCGCATCGACCCGGCCCATGCCGAACATCAGGTCGATGGTGGTGGATTTGCCCGCGCCGTTCGGGCCGACAAAGCCGAAGATCGAGCCGCGCGGAACGTCGAGATCGATGGGTCCGAGGTCGAATCCGGGGTAGTGTTTGCGCAGCCCGCGGATCTGGATCGCGTGGTCGGCAGGATTCAAGAGATCAGATTTCATGGGGCTTGGGTTCGGATGGATTGGAGGGCGAGGGCTTCGATTTCCGGCCCGCTGAGTCCGGCTTCGGCGGCTTC
>JBIHZT010000206.1:0-6505 GCA_044240265.1 Luteolibacter sp.
CCGGAAGCGTGGAAGAGTCATGCGGAAAAGCAGTCTGTCGCATTCCCCGAGGACCGCTCGATCTTGCCTGTTTCACTGGAAATACCCATGCCTTGGCCTGCCATTTTGCATGATTTCGAGCGGATGAAGCCGCTGCAATGGAACATACTGTGGCGCGAGTATTCGAAGGAGCGGGGACTCAACGCTTCTGTGGAGGAGCCTTATGACGCCCAGAAGATCCGGGAACAGTGGATCGTCTTCGTGATTTGCGCGGCGCTCGCGGTGGTGGCTGCGTTTTTCCTGCTGCGCACGATCAACCGGTCGATCTCCGTGGATGATGAGGCGCTCACGACCTCACGGGGGAAACGCATCCCGTTTGCGGATCTCAAAACCCTCGATCTGCGAAAATGGGAAACCAAAGGCCTTGCGTTCATCGATTACGACGGCCCTTCCGGAAAAGGCCGGATCCGCATCGATGGTTTGACCTATGGTGGTTTCAAAAAGGAAAACGACGAGCCCGCCGAGCGATTAATGCGCTGGGTCCGGTCGCGGTTCTCCGGTGAAATCATTGAATACGCCGCCGTCACCTCAAGCGGACCCAAAGACGGGGAATCCGCTTCAACCTGATGGAATCCCCCGGAATCCGTGATTTTCCGCTTTTTGATTCGTTTTCGGGATTGCCAAGTCCCTCCAGCACGCGATAACCAACCCCAACGCCAACACTCAACAACAGCAACTCATGTCAGATAAAAGTATCGAAGCTCGTGTAAAGGACATCATCGTGGACCAACTTGGCGTCAACGCTGATCAAGTGACAACCGAAGCCAAATTCGTCGAGGACCTCGGCGCCGACTCGCTCGACACCGTCGAACTCGTCATGGCTTTCGAAGAAGAATTCGACATCGAAGTGCCGGATGAAGAGGCCGAGAAACTCCAGGCCGTCGGCGATGTCGTGGCTTACATCACCAGCCAGCAGGCCTGATTTCCGACAGGCGGACGCTTTGTGAAAGGGCGGGCTCCTAATGGGTGTCCGCCCTTTTCTTTGCATTCCCGCCGATCCGGGTGACACTCCCTTGCCCATGCACTCGCAAGACGACATCCACTACGCGCTTGAGACGACAAAGGTTCTCCGCGAGCCGGACCGCCGGATCGACACCTTCGGCGAGACCCGCTTTGAGTTCCAGCTCATCAGCGAGTTGATGGACCGCGCTGGCGAGGTTAGAATTCGCACCGGCGAGGTCGAGGCCATGCGCCCCCGCATCCTCCGTCCGTCCTCTTACCACGAGGTTCAGCTCGACGGGTTCGATCCATCCGCCCGGGCCCGCTTCGACAAGCTTGTTGAGAAGCTCAAGTCCGAGGGCAAGGACCTCGCGTTCCTTCAATATGGCTTCCAGTTCAAGCGTGGACAAGTCCATGAGGAGATCATCCACGACACGATGGACTCCGTCCGCGAGCGGGTCCTGGAAGACATCCGCCGCACCGGCAATCCCGCCCGCGCCGTCATTGAGGGCGTGGATGACGCTTGGGAAATCTCCATCCTCAAGTTTTCGTTTGAAATGATCCTTCGCTCCCATGAGATCAACGCCTTCGACTTCAAGCGTCGCGGCCTCATCTAGGGTTTTACGATTTCCCCCATGAGTCTCTGGACGGCTTTCAAATTCCTCGTCGGCCTTGGCGTGCTGGCGGTCATGGCTTTCACCGGCATGTTAGCCTATCACGTCGTCGTCAGGCCGCTTGGCGGTGTGTTTGAAGAACTCATTCCCAATCCCGCGGAAGTGGTCGGCAGGCAGCCCGACGCCGACTTCGCGAAAATGCTCGATTCCGCCGAATTGCCCGACATCGATCCCGGCGAAAAGGCGTTTCAAAAAGCCCACGAACTGCTAGCCCTCGGCAAAATCGACGAGGCCCGCGAAAAACTGACCACCATCGTCAACGTCTTCCCGACATCCTCCTCCGCCCCCATCGCCCGCCGCATCGTCGGCGAGATGAACCTCGATGAAATCCTCTCCACCTCCCACCTGGAGGGGAAAAAAAGCCACATCGTCAAACGCGGCAACTCCTTCCTCGGCATCGCCGGCGAATACCGCACCACCTTGGATCTCATCATGCACCTCAACGGGATGATGGAGCTCAAGAACATCCAGCCCGGCGAGGAACTCATCGTCATGCCCTTGGATTTCCGCCTGCTCATCGAGCCGCAACGCAAGGCGCTTTCCATCTGGGACGGCCCGCGTTTCATCCGGGAATACCCTATTCTTCACCTGGGCGTGACCGGCAAGCTGCCGACTGGTAAAACCACAATCAGTTCCAAGTCCGCCGAGTTGAACGGCCACTCGGTATCCCCTCAATCCAAAGACTACCGGGGCGCGGAAAAGGTCATTCAAATCGCCAAACCCACCCTCCAGATCCGCGGGACCGCCGGGGCGGGCGACACTACCCCGAGCGGGATCGTCCTGCTCTCCCAGGACATGGAGGAAATCAGCCTGCTCACCCGTGTCGGCAACGACGTCGAGATCCGTTAATATTAGGATCGCGGAATTGATTCCGGCTTTCATTCATTCATCCTCTTCCCTTCGACGTTCGGCGTTCGATGTTCCTCCCCTCCATCTCCGGACTTGCATCTTCCCCGCGCAATCCTGAATCTTCCTTCCCAACCATGCAGCTCCTCGAATTCGAAAAACCCGCCGCCGAACTCGAACGCGAACTCGAGAAACTCCGCTCCAAATCGGCGTCCCAAAATATCGACATGTCCGCGGAAATCTCCACCATGGAGGAGAAACTCGCCGCCACCCGGGCCGAGATTTACAAAAACCTAACTCCATGGCAGCGCGTTCAGATCGCCCGCCACACGAAACGTCCGTTCATGCTCGACTACGTCTCCCTGGCCTTCACGGACTTCTGCGAGCTCCACGGAGACCGGCACATCGGCGATGATGCGTCCATGCCCGGCGGATTAGCCCGCATCGGTGGCAAGCGCGTCGTTGTGATCGGCCACCAGAAAGGCCGCGACACCAAGGAAAACCTCAAGCGCAACTTCGGCAGCGCCCACCCGGAAGGCTACCGCAAGGCCATGCGCCTGATGAAAATCGCCGAGAAATTCGGCCTCCCCGTCATCACCATGATCGACACCCCCGGCGCCTTTCCCGGCATCGGCGCGGAGGAGCGGAACATCGCGGAAGCCATCGCCTACAACCTCCGGGAAATGATGCTGCTCAAGGTCCCCGTCATCGCCATCGTCCTTGGCGAGGGTGGCTCCGGCGGAGCGCTTGGCATCGGCGTGGCCGACCGCGTCATCATGATGGAAAACGCCTACTATTCCGTGATCAGCCCGGAAGGCTGCGCCGCCATCCTCTGGAAGCACCGCAAGCACGCGCCCGAAGCCGCGGAAGCCATGAAACTCGTCGCCCCCGACCTCATGAAACTCGGCCTCATCGACGACGTCATCGCCGAGCCCACCGGCGGCGCCCACCACGACCACCAGGCCTCCGCCGACGCCTTCCGCGACAAGGTCCTCTTCCACATCGAGGAACTCTCGAAACTTTCCACCCCGCAGCTCCTCGACGAGCGCTACGCCAAGTTCCGCAACTTCGGCGAGTGGCAGGGGAAATAATCACTGAATTCCATCCATAATAACCAAAAACATCATGTCCAACAAACCACTAAATATCGGTCTGGTCGGAGGAGGCAAGGGAGCCTTCATCGTGAACCCGCATCAGAAAGCCATTCACATGGACGGCACCCGCCGGATCGTCGCCGGGGCGCTTTTCCCTGATCCCGCCATCGCGCTTGAGGAGGCCGCCAACTGGGCCTACCCGATCAAGGGTTATGCGTCCTATGACGAAATGATTGCGGCCAACGCGACCTTGCCCGCTGACGAAAAGCTCGACTACATCCTCATCGTCACACCCAACTTCGTGCACTTCGATCCTGCGATGAAGGCCATGAAGGCCGGCATCGCGGTGTTCTGCGAGAAGCCGCTCTGCCTGAACCTCAAGGAGGCCAACGAACTGGTCAAAACCTCCCGCAAACTCGGTGTGCCCTTCGCGGTGGCCCACACCTACCTTGGCCATTGGACCACCCGCTTCAGCCGTTACATCGTCCAAAGCGGTCTGTTGGGAGACGTCCGCTGGGTGGATAGCTATTACATCCAGGGCTGGCTCGCCTCCAAGCTGGAGGCCACCGGCCAACAGCAGGCCAGCTGGCGCGTCGATCCCAAGCGTGCCGGCGGTTCCGGCTGTGGCGGCGACATCGGCACCCACGCCCTCATGCAGTTGCGCTACGTCACCGGTCTTGAAATCACCGAACTCTCCGCACAAATGGAAACCTTTGTCGAAGGTCGCATGCTCGACGACCACTTCACCATTTATTGCAAGCTCAGCAACGGCGGCAAGGCCCTCGTCCGCGCCTCGCAGATCTGCATCGGCCATAAGAACGACCTCGGTATCACCATCGCCGGCAGCAAGGGCACCCTCGTTTGGAAACAGGAAGATCCGGAGCGTCTCACCATTCACCTGCCGGACCAGCCGGACCGCGTCTATTGGCGCGGAGCCGTCACCCCGGGTGATGGATTCATTCCGAAAAACGCACCCGCCGATCTGATGGCGGAGCCGACCATTCCAGCCGGCCATCCCGAGGCCTTCCATGATGCGTTCGCCCGTCTTCACCGCTCCTTCGAGGCCGATGTCCGGAAATGGAAAGCTGGGAAAAAATTCAACTGCGACGGCAGCAAATACGCCACCGTTGACGACGGCTGGACCGGTCTCGCGTTCATCGAGACCTGCATCAAGAGCAGTAAGAAGAAGGGCGCATGGGTCGCCATGCCGAAGAAAAACTGACGTTACCCACCACCGGATCCAGCGGTGCCGCTTGGTGCCGCTGGATCAGTGCGGGCTTTATAAGCCGAGCCCCTTGACGATGGCCGTCACATTGTGGCGGACCATGGCCACGTAACCATGGCCACCCGTCCCGTCCGCGATCAGCGGCTCGCCAAGCCGGATGCCGGTGTCCTTCGTGAGCGTTTGGAGAATCTTCGGATTCGATTCTTTTTCCGGAAAAATCGCAGCGACATCGTTCTTCTTCAACTCAGCCACCAACGCCGCAAGTTCCTTGGGATCCGGCATTTGCTCGCGGTTGATTCCCTGCACCGGATGCGCCGTGAACCCGAATTCCTTGCAGAAGTAGTTGAACGCCGCGTGTGCCGTGGCGAGGTGGCGCTTGTCGCGGGGGATCTTGGAAATCTCCTTTTTCGCCCACCGTTCCAGCCCGTCCAGTTCCGACCGATAGGCATCCGCGTTCTTCCGGAAGGCGGCGGCGTTTTCCGGAGACTCCGCGACGAGCGCCTCCGTCACAATTCCCGTCGCCCGCCGGAACAAATCGATCGACTGCCACCAATGCGGATCAACCTCATGCTCGTGCGCGTGGTCATGCCCCTCATGGTCGCAGGCTCCCTCCAGCGCGGGCAGAGTCGCCCCGACTTCGATCAAAGTCGCACGGTCGGCAATGATGGCCTTCAACTTCGTCAGGTAGCCTTCCAACCCCATTCCCGCGACCAGATAGAGTTTCGCGTCGTCCGCGCGCTTGAGATCCTCGGGTTTCGGCTCGAAATGATGAGGATCTCCGTTCGGTCCGATCAGGTCGATGATCTCCACCTGATCGCCACCCACCTGCCGGACCAGATCGCCGAGCAGGGGATGCAGCACCGCGACCTTCAGTCCGGCGGCGGAGAGGGGAAGCAGTGTGAACAACGCAACGGTCAGGATTCGGTAAATCATGGCGGAAATTTGACCCGAAACGCCCATTTCGCAAGTGAATTGCGTTTGGCTGGCGAATGCGACTCGCTTCAGGGGCTGGCGGTGAGCACCAGCGAGGCGCTGTCGTGGCGGCGGGTGAAGGCCAGGGGGATGCCTTCGTTCATCCAGGCGAGGCCGGTTTTGCGGCGGGTGTCCAGGGTGCCGATGCGTGACTGCGCGTCGCCGGCGGGAAGGTTGATCTCGGTGAGTTCGTAGGTTCTCGCGGGATCCAGCCCGCTGACCGGCGTGGTCGTGGATTTGATTTCCGCAAGTTGATAGGCGAGGACCAGCGCGCGGGTCTTGTCTGCGGAGACGTAGTTGAGCGAGGGCGTCTTGGAGGCATACGGCGAGGCGTGGCGGAACTGGTCGCCGAACTGGACGATGTCCCGGATCTGTTTGTAAGCGGACACGCCGGTCTTGACGGCGGCCTGGAACTCGGGCTCGGACCGGCGCGGGTCGATTTCCAATCCGAGCTGGCCCATCATGGAGACGTCGAAGCGGAACTTCGGTTTGAAATCGCCGGAATGGGTGACGTGGCAGGTGGCGGCGATGGCGGGCAGGAATGTGGAGTAGTTCCACTGCGCGCCGAGGCGATAGAGCGGGTCGGTATTGTCGCTGACCCAGAAGGTGTGGCTGAATTTCATGGCACCATGGTCCGCGCGGCCGCTGCCGGACGAGCAGGCTTGGAAATCGACGCCCGGATGTTTTTTCACAAGCTGGTCGAGCACGCCGTAGTA
>JBIHZT010000207.1:0-6502 GCA_044240265.1 Luteolibacter sp.
TGAAATGAATCTGCCTGCCGTCCGGGTCGCGACGCGCCCGCTGCTGCTCGCCGACGAGGCGGACGACCGGCTGCCATTCGCGCCGACCGTGACCGCCTCGACCGGGCGCTTGATCGAGTTGATCCGGCGCTGCGCCGCCAAATAGACCAAGATTCCCGGTTGCAGAAATCCCGATGCGGTCCAAAATCCCCTCATCAAACAAAAACACCGGACGCTTCCGCCGACTCCTCCCCGCTTTTTCTCCATGCGCCCCACCGACCTTGATCCAGCGTTCATCTCCCACGCCCCCGGCTATTGGTCGGACGAAGCCACGGACCACTGGGATGACCACCGTTGGCAGCTTAGAAATCGCGTCGATTCCCTCGCGGATCTCGACCTGCGACTGAACCTGACCGACGAAGAACGCGCCGGCGTCCTGCTCGCCGGCACCAAGCTGGCGATGTCGATCACGCCGCACTTTTTCAATCTCATCGACCGCGATGACCCGGATTGCCCGATCCGCCGCCAGGTGATTCCGCGCATCGAGGAAGGCTGGAACGCTCCCGAGGAAATGGCGGATCCGTGCGGTGAGGATTCCCACATGCCGGTCCCCGGCCTCGTCCACCGCTACCCGGACCGCGTGCTTTTCCTCGTGACCGACCGTTGCGCCTCCTACTGCCGCTACTGCACCCGCTCGCGGGTGGTATCCGGCGTGGGCGAGCAACACCTTGAAACCCAGTGGGAACCGGCATTCAAGTATCTCGAAAAACACACCGAAATCCGCGACGTCCTGCTTTCCGGCGGCGATCCCCTGCTCTTCTCGGACGACCGACTGGATAAAATCCTCACCCGCCTGCGGTCCATTCCACACATCCAGTTCATCCGCATCGGCTCGCGGATCCCGATTTTCCTGCCCCAGCGGATCACCCCGGAGCTGTGCACGATGTTGAAAAAGCACCATCCGCTTTTCATCTCAGTCCACACAAACCACCCGCGCGAACTCACCAGCGAAGTCCGCGACGCGCTCGGCCGCCTCGCCGACGCAGGCATCCCGCTCGGCAACCAAAGCGTGATGCTGCGCGGCGTGAACGACAGTGTGGAAATCCAGAAAGCGCTCGTCCAGAAACTGCTGATGTGCCGGGTGAAGCCATATTATCTCTACCAGTGCGACCTCATCAACGGCTCGTCCCACCTGAGAACACCCGTCGCGGAAGGCGTCGCGATCATCGAAGGCCTGCGCGGCCACACCACCGGCTATGCCATCCCGCAGTTCGTCATCGACGGCCCCGGTGGCGGCGGAAAAATCCCGATCAACCCAAACTACGTGGTGGATAGCGCGTCAGGGAAGATCACTCTGCGGAATTTCGAGGGTG
Source organism: Luteolibacter sp. (assembly GCA_044240265.1). Classification (GTDB taxonomy): domain Bacteria; phylum Verrucomicrobiota; class Verrucomicrobiia; order Verrucomicrobiales; family Akkermansiaceae; genus Luteolibacter. The sequence goes on from JBIHZT010000207.1 coordinate 1,353, forward strand.
AAATCTTCGATTATCCCGATCCCACGCGGATCCCCGCGGCTGACTTGGAGCTTCTCCATCAGGAAGCGCTGAGTCGCTCGATTTGATCCAGTCCGCGCGACGGAGTAGTCGGGATTTTCAAAGGGGAGATTCTGATCCACAAGTCATGTGTGCCATCGGCGCCCACCTAGCTTTTCCTATTCCGAAAAACCCTTGTTTTAACGGGGCGAAAGCGTCCTTGCCTCCACCCTGCGCGTGATCTAAGTCTCCGCTCTGTGGATACGCCAGAAGAACCGCCCGCCCCTGCCGTGCACACCAACGACGGTTTTTTCAAGGCGGTCTTCTCACAACCGGAACACGCCACCGCGTTTTTTTAAGAGCCACCTTCCGTCAGCAGTCACGGCAAAGATCCACTGGCAATCGCTGACAGTTCTGCCCGGCTCGTTCGTCAAGACCAGCCTCCAGCAGGTTCATTCCGATCTTTTATTTTCCGTCCGTATCGGCGAGCGGGAGACCCTGCTCTATCTTCTATTCGAGCATCAAAGCAGTCCCGACCCAGCCATGCCGCTGCGCTTGCTTGGCTATGTGATGGAAATTCTCACCCAACATCACAAATCCCACGGCTTTCCGCTGCCGCCCGTCCTGCCCTTGGTTCTTCACCAAGGCCCGCTGGCTTGGAACGTCTCCACCACTTTCCAGGACCTGTTCGAACTGCCCGACGAGATCGCACCGGCGCTCCAGCCGTTCCTCCCGGGGTTCCAACATGTCTTGCTCGACCTCACGCGCTTCGATCCCGCCACCGGTGAGGACGACATGCGGATGCAGGTCGTCCTCCAACTCATGAAACTCGCCCGGCAAAAGGACCTACTGACCTTTTTCAGATGGCTTGCCGGCTATCCCGCCCATGACCTTCCTGACAGCCTGCTGGGCATGATGCTGCTCTACGCCCTTCATTCCGACAGCGACCTTGACGCGAAGGCCATCTACACTACTCTTTCGACGAACCCTGAACTTGAAAAAAGCACCATGTCTGTTGCAGAAAAACTGAAAGCCGAAGGCCGCATGGAGGGAATTTCCCAAGGGCTTTCCCAAGGAATTTCCGAGGGTATTTCGAAAGGCCTGTGGGTTGGTCGGATTCAGACTTTACAGGAATTTCTCGGTTTGCCCGTGAGTCCGTGTCAGGAACTGGAAACTCTGGAACTCGATGAACTGGAAACCCGCCACGCGAACCTTCACCGCGAATACGAGGGCCGCTTCAAGCGCTGACCCGGCGCGCGTTTCCCGCGCCTCCCCACGCCGCCCTCCGGCTTCTGTCGGCTTCCCGCTGAATGAAGCCCGCTCCACTCCCGACCGGGAAACCTTGACTGGCCGCGCTTTCGAAGTCTTTCCGGCACAAAGTCTTTATTGCACTTTCCCCGACCATCCGCAGACTCCCGCCATGGAGCTCGACCTTCTGGACATTCAATTCGACCTTCGACAGATCAAACCCCGGGAACTCGAAGAAGCCTTCGAGGATCCGTTTTCCGTGCGCTTCCTACCCGACAACGAACGCGCCGACGGAGCCTCGCGCTACTACGCGCTCGGCCGCACGGTGGCGGACCGATACCTGTTCCTTTCATTCCGGACCGACGGCAAGGCCACCCGCGTCGTCGCCGCACGGGAAATGTCCGATACCGAACAAAAATTCTACGACCGGAAATATGCGGAGTTCCGCTGAGATCCATTTTACCCGACCATGACCGCAATCACCCGCTGGAGCGAAATCCCCGAGTTTGCCGATGAGGCGGCCGAAGCCCGATTCTGGGAAAACCACGAGCTCGACGGCCGACTGATGGCCTCCTCCGTCCACACGGCGGACTCACGCGAGTCCACCACCATCACCCTGCGCTTCGACCCGCGGATGCTTTCCCGCATCAAGCGTATCGCCCGCGGACGCTTCCTCAACTACCAGTCGATGATGAAGCAGTGGCTGGCAGAGCGGCTTGAAGAGGAAATGCGCAAGCTCTGAGCATGCCGCGGCTGCCGAGAAATCCGAATTTCTGGCTCGCCGGATTCCTGTTTTGGTTCGGCATTTTATGGGGACTCTCCTCGTTCCGAATCCCCGGCGAAGGAGTCCAGCCCGTCCCGCATTCCGACAAGGTCGTTCATTTCGGGTATTTCTTCGGCGGCAGCGGTCTGCTGTGCGCGTGGCTTTACCGGCGCAGGCCGGAGCGAACGAATTGGGGAAAACTCATCGCCACGGCCGTGGTCGTGATCGCACTGGTCGGAGCGCTGGACGAGTATCACCAGAGTTTCACCCCGGGCCGCAGCGGCAATGATCCGTTTGACTGGCTGGCCGACCTGCTGGGAGCCGCGGCCGGGGCGTTTACCTTCAAGCGGATTCATCATCTGCTGAAGTAGGATTCATGCGGGAGGCCCGGCGGGAAGCCTTTTCGACTTTCCAAGCGGGTTGGGTCCGGTTACCTCACGGACAACATGAGCATGAATCAACTCGATCAACTGAAGCAGTTCACCACCGTCGTCGCCGATACAGGAGACTTCGAATCGATGAAAACCTACCAACCGCAGGACGCGACCACGAACCCATCGCTCATCCTCCAAGCCGCCGCCAAGCCGGAATACCGCCACCTCGTCGAAAAGGCGGTGACGGAAGTTAAGGCCACCGGCGTAACCGGTCCAGCGCTCACAGAGGCAGTCCTCGACCGCATCCTGATCCTGTTCGGTCTGGAAATCCTGAAAATCGTCCCCGGCCGCGTCTCCACCGAGGTCGATGCCCGTCTCTCCTTCGACACCGCCGCGACCGTCGCCAAGGCGCGCCAACTCATCGCCGCCTATGAAAAAGAAGGCCACTCCCGCGAGCGCATCCTCATCAAAATCGCCTCCACTTGGGAAGGCATCAAGGCCGCCGAGGAACTTGCCAAGGACGGCATCCACTGCAATCTCACCCTGCTTTTCTCCTTCGCCCAAGCCGTCGCCTGCGCCGAAGCCGGCGTCCGTCTCATCTCGCCGTTCGTCGGCCGCATCCTCGACTGGCACAAAAAGGAAACCGGCAAGGACTTCCAAGGCGACGAGGATCCCGGCGTCATTTCCGTCCGCTCGATTTACAACTACTACAAAAAATTCGGCTACAAAACCCAAGTCATGGGTGCCTCGTTCCGCAACAAGGGCGAAATCCTCGCGCTCGCCGGCTGCGATCTGCTTACCATCAGCCCCGGCCTGCTCGCCGAGTTACAGGCTTCCGACGAACCGGTCATCCCGCGCCTCACTCCCGAGGAAGCCGCCGCCAGCGACCATGTGAAAATTTCCCTCAACGAGAGCGACTTCCGTTTCCTGCTCAACGAGGACGCCATGGCTACCGAGAAGACCGCCCACGGTATCCGCGCCTTCTCGGCGGACATCGTGAAGTTGGAAAAACTCATCGAAGGCATGCTCTGACAGGCGGACCGAAGTTCCTGTTTTTCCTCCATTCCTGGGGAGGCGCATGGCGGATCCGGCATAGAGACAAAGTCCCTTGTCGGATACGCTAAAGTCGGCGAGAATACGCTGGAAGTCCTGTGATTGATTTGGGACTTTCACTTATTCGTCGAAGGACCGGCGCGCCGGTTGCATTTCCCCATGGTTTCTCCGCCCAATCCTCCCAGCTCCAAAGTTGCCATCCCTGAGGCTCTCCGGCTTCAGTTGGATGGCTTTCGGCGTCATCTTTGGCGGGTAAAAATCCTGGAAGCCATCGCCGCCGGAGTCATCGGGCTGCTCGTTTCCTTCCTGCTGGTTTACGGGCTGGACCGAGTTTGGCAAACTCCCGGCTGGGTGCGTCTCGGCATCTTGGTTGCCGGCGTCTCGTTGTTCGCCGTATTCGCACCCTACTGGCTCCACCGCTGGGTCTGGCGGCAGCGCCGGGAAACCCAACTCGCCCGCCTCATCGCCAAGCGCTATCCGGGCCTCGGCGACCGTCTGCTAGGCGTCATCGAGCTTCAGGATCAACAGGGAAATGCCGACACACTCTCGCCCCGGCTGCGTGAGGCGGCGATGGAGGCCGTCGCGATCGAGACCGGAAAACGCAAACTCGAAGAAGCGCTCCCACCGCAACGCCACCGCTGGTGGGCGCTCGCCGCACTCTGCCTCGCGCTCATTTCCGCCGCCGCCTTCACCCTCACGCCGCGGGCCGGAGTGAACGCCCTCAAACGCTGGCTGATGCCGCTTTCCAGCACCGAGCGCTACACCTTCACCCGCTTGGAAAATCCTCCGACCCGTCTCGCGGTGGCGTTCGGCGAAGCCTTTCAAATCACCCTCCGCCTCTCACCCGATTCCGAGCAGCGCCCGGAGAAATCCAGTGGGCGCTACGGCCTGCAACCCGCCGTGGAAGTCGCGCGGAAAAAGGACCGCTACGAATTCATGTTTCCCGGCCAACAGGATCCCGGCACCATCGTTTTCCATGTCGGAGACCTCCGTCACGAATGCCGTGTCGAGCCGATACCCCGCCCCAGCATGGAAAGCGTCGCCGCAGTGGTCACCTCGCCGGCCTATCTGGGCATTCCCGATCGAACCGTCAACCTCAGTAACGGCGTCCTCACCGCCGTGGAAGGCGGAAAAATCCGCATTAACCTCACCGCCAACCGCCCGCTCGCCGACGCCAGCTTCGGCCCCACCCGCTCACAAACCATCGAGGAGCCGAAGGAAAAATCGCCCACCTACGTGCCCCTATCAGGCAAACTTGAAATTTCTGGAGCCAACGCCAGCACGCCCGTCATCGATGTCGGCTCGGTGCCGTTTGAAATCCCCTTCACCTGGAACGATCACCTCGGACTCGCCGGCGACAGTGGCTTCCGCCTGCGCGTGGACGCCCTCCGCGACGCGGTGCCAACTTGTTATTTGCAAGGCATCGACCGCCAGAAAGTCATGCTTCCGGAGGAGACCGTGGATTTCGAGGTGTTAGCCGAAGACGACTTCGGCGTGAAACAAACCGGCATCGAGTGGTCCGGCCAATTCACCCGCCCCTCCGCCGAGGCCCCGGCCAAGGGCGAACTGAAACTCGCCGACGGAGCCAACGAAGAGCGCAGGATCATCAAGCCCGCCTCGTTCTCCCCCGCGGCATTCGGCATCGCACCGCAGAAAATCACCCTGCGCGGCTACGTGGAGGATCATTTCCCCAAGCGCGGAAGAATCTACTCCGA
>JBIHZT010000209.1:0-6465 GCA_044240265.1 Luteolibacter sp.
GGGCGATCTCCCTGCCTGAAGCGTCGGCGAGTGTGATTTGATAGGCGTAAAGATTGGGAACCTCGGCGGACCAGGGTTTGATGCCGGGGAGCGGACCGAGAGAAACACTGTCTCCGGCGGATTGGTTAGCTGGAATTTTCAGCGTTACCGGTGGCACCGTGATGACTTTGCCGTCGGGCGAGGTAAGCGAGAGAGTCGCGGTGGCGGTGGATTCCGCCGGGCCGTGGTTGGCGACCTGGGCGCTGAAGGCGAGCGTGCCGGATTGATAGTCATCGGTCAGTCCCGCCTTGATCCAGAAATCATTGAGGTCAAGTGCGGCGGCGGACCACAGATAGACGTCGCGGAAAATCCCGGACATGCGGAACATGTCCTGGTCCTCGAGGTATGAGCCGTCCGAATACTGGTAAACTTCGACAGCTAACAAATTTTCCCCAGCTTGGAGATAGGGCGTGATGTCAAACTCGGCGGGTGTCCGCGAATCCTGCGAGTAGCCGACCTTTTTGCCGTTGATCCAGAGGTAGAAGGCGGAGTCCACCGCGCCGAAGACGATGCGGGTGCGGCGGTCCTTCCAGGTTTCCGGTACGGTGAACTTGTGGCGGTAGGACCCGACTTGGTTGCGGTTCTCGATCGGGAAATTGGTGAAATGTTGTGGTGGCTCGCCCATCACTGTCGGCGGATTTTTGGCGAACGGATAGATGATGTTGGTATAGAGCGGGACGCCGTAGCCGTGCATCTGCCAGTTCGACGGCACGGGAATTTCCTTCCATGCCGAGTCATCGAACGCCGGAGCCTCGAATCCTGCAGGCTTCCCCGAAGGGTTGCCGGTGTGGTGGAACTTCCAGTTTCCATTGAGCAGTTGGCACCAGGGGGATTCCAAGCGTGATTTCGAGCCAGCCTCGTTCTTGGTGGGAAATGGCATGGAAGTCGCGCGTGGCGCTTCCTTGTTGATGCGGAAAACCGCCGGGTTTTCCCAATCCGGCGATTGGGCGAGTATCGGTGAAACAAGTGCGAGTGCGAGGAGTTGGGTTTTCATAACAGGCTATTTAAAGTTGCTAGACGCCCGGCGCAGGCGGTCCATGATCGCCACACCGAGGCCGGTTTCGCTCACAGGCTCGGCGATGATCGCATCCAGCCCGGCCTCGTCGAGCTGGCGCATGACGAAAAACAGCCGGATCGCCGCCTCCGCGAGCTTGCCACTGCCGGGGCTGAGCGACTCGATGACTTCCCAGTCGTGGAGGGTGACATACGGGCTGTCGTCCTCGCCGGTGTAACTGAGAAGGCCGTATTTTTTGCCTTCTTCGGGCACAAAATCCTCCGGCCTTTCCAATAGAATCAATGGCGTGAGCGGCGCGTAGTGGCTTTCAAGCTGACCGGGGGCCTGTGGCGCGTCCGCCTTGATTTCGCGGATTTTCTCCACTCGGCCGAATTCCTGGAGCTGCTCCTTGGTGATCGGCCCGGCGCGGTGGAGGCGGAACACCGGCTTTTTCCCCTCACGTGGCTCGATGGAAATAATCGTGCTCTCCACCCCTTCGGAACAGGCTCCCGCATCGACGATCAGCGGGATGCGGCCGCCAAGTTCCTTCATCACTGCGGAGGCGGAGGTCGGTGAAATCCTGCCAAAACGGTTCGCGCTCGGTGCTGCGATCGGGTGGCCGAGTTCCTTGTTCACCGCCCGGAAAACCGGATGGGCGCTCTGCCGCACGGCCACCGTCGGCAGCCCGCTGGTCACCAGATCCGGGACATCCGGGTGCTTGGGTAAAATCAACGTGAGAGGCCCCGGCCAAAAGGCGGCGGTGAGCTTGTTCACCGTTTCCGTGATGTCTTCGGGCACGATGGCGACGTTTTTCAAATCCCCGCGCGAGGCGATGTGGACGATGAGCGGATCGAATGACGGCCTTTCCTTCGCGGCGAAAACCTTCGCAACCGCCTCCGGATTCAACACATCGGCCGCCAGGCCGTAAACAGTCTCGGTGGGCAGGGCGACGATTTCACCGGCACGCAGCAAGGCGCAGGCCGCGGTGACGGCGTCTTTCATTTCGTCTTCTTCGACTTGGAGAATTCGGGTATCGGGCACGCGCCGGTTTTGCCAGAGCTTGCCGCGTCTGGCGAATCCTGAATTTCCGAAAAACGGGGGATTACTGCTCCCGCACACGACGGCCCGGTCGGAAACGAGCGGAGCCGTCATGGATCCGCGTAGATGATGCCGCGCCCGCTGGTGCCGAGATACACACGGCCGGGCGTGCGGGAATCACCGGCGAGGACATCGACGCGGAAGCGGTGCTTGTCGTCGTTGATCTTCACCCAGCTCGTGCCGCCATCGTCGGAGCGGAAAATGCCGTCGGTCTCGCCGGCGTCCGGCAGGTGGATGATGCCAGCCGCGTAGAGCGCGGGATATTTGCGCTGCGGGCTGCCTTTTCCGAAGCCGAATGTCTGGATCGTAATGATGCCGGGGTTGTCCGTGAGTGGCTTGCCCTTGCCTCCGGTGCCGGAGATGGGCAGCAGGGTTTTTCCGGAATCGATGGATTTATAAAGCCCGCTGCGGAAACCGGTGTTCTGCGTGGTCACGTAGAAATGCCCCTCGAAGCCCGGCACCGCGCGGATCCCAGAGCGGAGGTAACCGTATGTGCCGGGAAGCTTGGTGGTCGATGGCGTGAAGGTGGCGGCCGCGTCGAAACTGGTGAAAATGGTGCCAGTGGTGTTTTCGTAGGCGTAGAATTTGTAGGGATTCACACGGTCGGAGACGATTTTCGTGCCCTTGGGAAGGGATGCGACGGGCATCCAGGTTTTTCCCAAGTCGCGGGAGACATGGGCAATGCCATTCGGCGTCCAGAGGAAGGTCTTGCCGTCGGCAGAGATGGCGATGTGGCCACTGCCCTTGGGAAGTTCCGCAGGGAAGGGGATCCAGCTTTCCCCCCCATCGAGCGAGTATTGGCCTTTTCCAGAGCCGACGCGGGCGAGGATTTTGGGCGCGAGGGCGGCGAAATCGACGCCGGTGGTGTTGCCTGTGGAGTGCCGGACGGGTGGCGATGCTTCCAGATCCGGATGGGCGAATCCGCCGATGTCGCCGATGCCGCTGAGCAGCGGCGGGCCGGCACTGGGGCTGGTGAGGCTGAGCAGCACGGTTTCCTCCAGTCCCCGTGCGCTGAAGGTCCAAGTGGCGTCGGGCCCGGCGGAGACGTTGTCGGTGCGGTGGACCCCTTGGCCGAAGGCCATGAAAAGCTGGTCTGGCGTGGTCGGGTGGAACTCCACATCGCTCATCCAGTGGCTGTCGCGGCCTTTGTAAGGTGCGGGGGAGAGCCACTTGGGTTTCACCTTCCTGTCAAACATCACCGTCCAGACCGGGCTCGGCGCGTTGGCGTCGGTCGTTTTCCACATGCTGTCCCCCCAAGCCCACCGGTCCATTGAGGCGACGACCAGCGTGTCCGGATTCCGCGGATCGAGCGCGATGCTGCCGTAGCCGAAGGAATCGCCGGATCCCTTGCCCGGCGTGATCGGGGAAATATTCGCCCACGCGTCTGGTCCCGCCTTGGTCGGGCTATACCTCCAGACCGCGCCGGTGGTCATGTCGCCCGGGCCGCAGCCATTCGAATAGGCGAGGAAAAGTTCTCCTGTCGGTGAAATCGCGGCATGATTTGGAAACATACCGATGGGTTGGTTTGGAATGGCGCTCCAAGTATCGCCGCTGTCCTTACTTGCGTAGAGGTTCGCCTGATTTCCGTCCACTGCGGCGTAAATCGTCTGGGTTTGCTGTCCTTTGGAGCCGCCGCGGTTGTCGAAGAGCACGAAGGTGATGCCGGTACCGGGTTTCCAATCGGTGAATGCGGGAACCTTGGCCCAGGACGCCCCCGAGTCCTCACTGCGGAAAAGTCCGTCATGGCGTGAGCCGAAGAACAGGACGGATGGGAGATGAGGGTCCACCGCCAGCCGCTCGCCGACACAGCGGCCGTTACCGTTTCCCTCCATTTTCGCCGGGATTTTTGCCAGACTCCATGAGCCGCCTTGATTTGCCGAGCGCCAGATTCTCCCGCTGGAGGCCAGATAGACCACCTGCGCGTCGGTAGGATCCGCCGCCATGCTCTCCACCTGGCAGGTGCCATCGACGCTGTCGGTGATCGGCAGCCAGGTGTTCGTCGCCGGGATCCAGCGGTAAGCTCCGCCCACGTCGGTGCGGGCGTAGAGCGGGCCGAGTGGCGCGGCACTGGCGATCATGCCGGTGACGAAGCCGCCGCCGTCGATGCGCACGTTTTTCCAACTCCGGTAAACTCCGCCGGTCGTGGGCGGTCCGTAAAGAGCGGGCGGGTTAGGGTTTTCCCGCACCGGCTCAGGTGCGGAAAACGCATGGGACGCTCCCAACAGCATGCCTAGCAGGATTGGAAAATGAAGTGGAGGGTGAATTGCCAACGAGGATTTCATGGAATGTCTGACAGCGGCGCGGGTCGAAATTCACCCGCCATACCGCAGGCGTCGATTACGGCTCGCCGGCGCGAAATCATACACCGGAACCCGGCATGGTTTCGGGATGCACCTTGCCTCACCCGGTTCCGTGGTGTAGTGACCGGGCATGTCCGAAACCACGTTGTTTTCCTGCGCCCTCGTCACTGGCGCGTCATCCGGTCTGGGCGAGGAGTTTGCTTTCCAGATCGCGCCGCGGGTCAGCAAGCTGGTGCTCGTGGCGCGCCGCGAGCCGTTGTTGGAAATCCTGGCGGAGCGCATTCGCGAGGCGTTCCCCCATGTGGCGGTGGCGGTCTTCCCGGTGGATTTGAACCGCGCCTCCGAGGTCGATGGTCTGTTGGACAACCTGGCGGACACCGGGTTCATGCCAGACCTGTTGGTGAATAACGCCGGGCTGGGAGACTACGGGGAGTTCGCTTCTTCTGACTGGGAGAAACTGGAATCCATGCTGCACGTGAATATCGAGGCGCTCACCCGCCTCACCCATGCGGTGCTGCCGGAAATGATCCGCCGCGGCGGTGGCGCGATCGTGAACGTGAGCTCGCTTGCCAGCGTGATTCCGATTCCGGACTTCGCGGTCTATGCGGCGACCAAGGCATATGTGACGAGTTTTTCGGAAGCGCTCCGCATCGAGCTGCGGGAGCACCGGATCCCCGTGCTCGCGGTCTGCCCGGGGCCGGTGCGCACGGAATTCGGCAACGTCGCCCGGCGCGGAGACCGCTCCCAGGGAATGCCATCCCATCCCGCGTTCTACGTGCCCAAGGAGCAGGTCGTGGCGGAATCCCTGGCCGCGCTCGATCGTAACGCCGCACGGGTCTATCCGGGGCTCAAGACCGCCGTGGCCGCCCTGGTATTATGCGCGCTGCCGATCGTGGTGCTGCGCTTCGCTCTGGGCTTCCGGCCAAGGAAGAATCAGTGAGGAGGGAGGGGGTTCTCAAGGCGTTCTATCGATTAGGTGTGCCGCACCCCGCCGCCGCGAAATGCCTTGAGCAGTCCGTTCAAGAAAAGCGGCCCGCGATGACTTGCCAAAGCCCGCGCTGCCGGTTTGGAAAGTCGGGTCACGCCGTTGAGGGAAAGTGCTCCCCAATGCCCGGCCAGCGCCCGTGCCACCGGCGCGGAAATCTTGGTCAAGCGATCCAGGTAAAGGATTTCCTCATCATCCGACAGCGCCTGCCTGGCCGTTTCGGAAGAACCTCCCAGTCCGTCGATGAAGAGCCGCTTGCGGCGGCCTGCCAGAGCCTTGGGGGATTTCCCTTCGGCCAGAAGAGTGGCGCTTTGCGCGAGGGCCTCGGTGTGTCCGAGCGCCCCGATGTCGATGGTGGTGCCGGTATTTTCCGGATCGTAGATCTTCCTGGCGACCACGCCGACCTGATTGCCGATGGCAAACACGGCTTCTGACGCCGCGTCGTCGCGCAGTGAACCGGCAGCCGAGATTTTTCGGACTGCGTGCAACCTTATGCCGCGGCTGGGTGTTGCCAGCCTGCGGACTGAGGCGGGACGTAATACGCTCACTGGGACCGTTGCTAAAGTCCATGCGCGCAGCGCGCTGCGGGCTTCACGGAGGCAGCAGGCTGCCGTCAGTCCACGGGTGATGGAGGGCGGATCAAAAACAGGCGGGAACGCCCGCGTCACGATCAACCGCGCTCGGCGAGCGGCTTGTAGGTGCGGAGGGTCGCTCCGGTGTAAATCTGGCGCGGCCGGGAAATGCGGCTTTCCGGATCGTCCATCACCTCCTTGAAATTGGCGATCCAACCGGGCATCCGGCCGATGGCGAAGAGCACGGTGAACATGTCCATCGGGATGCCGATGGCGCGCATGATGATGCCGCTGTAGAAATCGACGTTCGGATAGAGCCTGCGGGAGACGAAGTATTCGTCGTGCAGGGCGATTTCCTCGAGCTTCTTGGCGATGTCGAGCAGCGGATCCGAGACGTGAAGCTGGGCGAGCACCTTGTCGCACTGTTCCTTGATGATCACGGCGCGGGGGTCGAAATTCTTGTAAACGCGGTGGCCG
>JBIHZT010000208.1:0-6465 GCA_044240265.1 Luteolibacter sp.
CGGCTTCCTAGTCCATTACGGTGTCGCACGTTACGCACGTGAAGTTGGCGCGGGTAGATTATCCTGATGGACCCTTGCTTGAGGTCCTCGCTTTTATCCGGGTGATGGAGATTCCAGTGAAGTTTGGCGTGACGATTGATGCTAGCCAGTTGGATGGCCCCGAATCAAAGCGAGTCAAATTGGTAGCGAAGGACATCACGATTCTAGAAGCGGCGGCGAAGGTGGCCGAGCAACTGGATGCAGAGATTTTGATTAAGCCTGGCAAGATCTGTCTCGTGCCCAAAGCCGAGTGATTTTGAATTTTTAATGGGACGAGAAGGCAGGAGGAAGATTCCCGCTTTTCAAGACGGCGGATTCGACATCGGACAATGTCATGAGCATTGACCAAATCGCCCCTGAAGCACTTCGCCTGCCCGCCAGGGAGCGGGCACTTTTGGCAGCATCGCTATGGGAAAGCGTCGAAGATCCCTACGCTCTTGCGGCGGACCGTAGCGATGAGGATGCTCTGGCGCTGGCGATGGCATGGGACCCGGAACTGGAATCGGGGGCGGTCGCTCCGATTTCGCACAGTGACCTGATGACCCGCTTGAGAAAATGAGGACTGATTGCCATCCCTAATGGAAATCATGCGAATGCGCGGCGTGCTCGCGGTCGATGTCAGGGAGCGGCTCGATGTGGGTGACATAGACGGTCGGTTGGTCGCCCTCGGAGCGTTGGAGGATTCCGCCCGCGCACAGGAACGGCTCGCTGGTGATGACGAGGCGGAGGCGGTGGAAGGTTTTTTGCGGCACGAACAGGTTGGCGATGCCGGTTTCATCCTCCAGGCTGATGAAACAATGCCCCTTCGCGGTGCCCGGTCGCTGGCGGCAGATCGCCATTCCCGCGACGGTGATGGGGCAGCCGTGGGGGAGGTTTTGCAAATCCCGGGCGCGGAGGATTTGGCGGGTGCCGGATTTTTCCCGCCAGAGGCGCATGGGATGCGGGCCGATGCTCGCGCCCTGGGTCGCGAAGTCGGCGGACAGGCGCTCGGCGGCTTGCATGGGAGCAAGCAGCCCCTGCCGCTGCGGGTGGCGGGGCAGTAACAGATCGTCATGCAGCGGCAGCTCGACCTGCCACAGCGCCTCCCGCCGGTGCTCGATCAGTGGCAGCTCGTTCAAGGCTCCGGCTTGGGCGAGCAGCCGTTTTTCCTTCGCAGTCGGTTGGACGCGTGAGAGGAAATCTTCGAGTGAGGAGAAATTTCTCCGCCCCTTTTCGTCGACGATCCGTGTGGCGGTTTTGTTCGCGAGGCCTTTGAGGCGGAGAAGGCCGAGCCGCAGGGTGGTGTCGTTGATGACTTCGGTTAGCTCGCCGCTCCAGACACAGGACACGGGAAGCACGCGGATGCCGTGGCGTTTGGCGTCCTGGAGGAGCGTGTTGACCGAGTAGAATCCCATCGGCTGGTGGTTGATGAGGCCGGTGTAGAATTCCGCCGGGTGATGCACCTTCAGCCAGCATGAGGCGTAGGCGATCAGCGCGAAGGATACCGCGTGGCTCTCGGGAAATCCATACAGCGCGAACGACCCGATGGAATCCACGATTTTCTGTTGGACGTCGCCCTTGATTCCGCGCTCCGTCATCCGCAGCCGGAGCTTGGCGGTCACTTGTTCCATGCGGCTGTCGTCGCGTTTGAAGGCCATCGCTCGCCGCAGTTCGTCGGCTTCCGTGCCGCTGAAGCCGGCCACGTCCATCGCCATCCGGAGCACTTGTTCCTGGAACAACGGGACGCCCAGCGTACGGCGCAGTGTTTCCTCGCAGGCCGGGTGGATGTAATCGATTTTTTCGCGGCCATTGCGGCGGTTTAGATAGGGATGGACCAGGTCGCCGACGATGGGTCCGGGGCGGATGATCGCCACCTCGATGGCGAGATCGTAAAATGTGCGTGGCCGCATGATGGGCAGGGTGGCCATCTGGGCGCGCGATTCCACCTGGAAGGTGCCGATGGTGTCCGCGCGGCAAAGCAGGTCGAAAACGGCGGGGTCGTCTTTGGGAATCGTCGCCAGATCCACCGCTTGGCCGCGCTGCGAGCGGATTTCCAAAGCGTGCTCCATGGCCGCTAACATGCCGAGGCCGAGCAGGTCGATCTTGACGATTCCCATGTCCTCGCAGTCGTCCTTGTCCCATTGCACGACCGTGCGCCCCGGCATGGTGGCGGGCTGCAAGGGGACTGATAGGTCGAGCCCGTGGTCGCAGACGATCATACCGCCGGAATGCTGGCCGAGGTGGCGCGGCATCCCCAGTGTGGCATGATAGAGATGGGCAAGCGGGGCCAGCCGGGGATGGGATGGCGGGAGGAGGCTGGAAATGCGTTCCTCGAACTCGGCGGTCCGGTCACGGGGTTTTTCCTCCTGCGAGTCCTCGCCACGGAATGCCGAGGGGCTGTCGGAAAAGCGGTCTGCCACCGACGGCGGGAATCCCAGCACCTTGGACATTTCCCGGAAGGCGGACTTGGACCGGTAGGTGATGACGTTGGCGGTCATGGCGGCGTTGCGCGCGCCGTATTTGGCGAAGACGTGCTGGATGACTTCCTCGCGCCGCTCGCCGGAGGGGAAGTCGATGTCGATGTCCGGCCAGCTCTTGCGGTTTTCCGAGAGAAAGCGCTCGAAGAGCAGTCCGCCGCCGACGGGATCGACGGCGGTGATTCCGAGGGCATAACAAACCACCGAGTTCGCCGCCGAACCGCGGCCCTGGCAGAGGATGCCGCGGCCGCGCGCGAACTCGACGAGGTCGTGGACGATGAGGAAATACCCCGGGAAACCGAGCTTGTGGATGAGCGCCAGCTCGTGCTCGAGTTGGCGGCGGACTTGAGGGCTGCAAACTCCGTAGCGGCGCGAGGCTCCGGCATAGGCCAGCCGCCGCAGCAGGGTGGTCTGTTCGGTGACGGATAGAGGATTGCCGCGGCCGTCGGGGAAATCCGGGAAGCGGTAGTCGAGGTTTTCCAAGGTGAATCCGATCCGCTCGGAGAGGCGGCGGGTGTTGGTGATGGCTTCCGGCAGGTCCGCGAACAAGGCGGCCATTTCAGACGGGGATTTCAAATGCCGTTCGCCGTTAGGCACGAGCAGCCGTCCCGCGCCGTCGAGCGGGACGTGGTGGCGGAGGCAGGCGAAGGCGTCCGCCAGGCAGCGGTCGCCGCGGGTGGCGTGCAGTGGCGCGTTGCTGGCTAACAAGGGCAGGCGCAGGTGCTTCGCGAGATCGATCAGATGGCGGTTGACGCGGCCGTCATCGCGCAGGCCGTGGCGGTTGATTTCGACGTAAACATTTCCGTGGCCGAAGGTTTTTATCAACCGTTCCGCCGCCTGGAGCGCGGCCTTCCGGTCATCGGCTAACAAGGGACGGCAGACCGGGCCGTCGCGATCGCCGGTGAGGGCGATGAGGTGGCCGGTGGTCTGGGTGATTTCGTTTTCCCGTCCGGGCATCAGGTGGAAATCGGTGAGGTGGCGGCTGAGCATCCGGTAGCCGTCGCGGGTGGCGCAAAGCACCGGGAAGCGGCTGCCGTCGGGCAGGTCCAGCATGCTGCCGACCACGGCGCGGATGCCGCATTCCTTGGCGGCATGATGGGCGCGGGCCGAGGCGTAGAAGCCCGCCCGGTCGGTGATGGCGATGGATTCGCAGCCGAGTGCCGCCGCCCGGCGGACCATGGTTTCCGGCTGGCTTGCGCCTAGCAGGAATGAGAAGGCGGAGTGCGCGTGCAGTTCTGAAAACGCCGCCTTCATGGATAGATCCCGTCGAGCTGCCAGTGGTCCGGGTTTTGGAAAACCAGCCGCAGCAGGTGGTGGCTTGTGAGCTGGACGTCCCATTCCAGCCGTTGCCAGGCGTCGTCCGGGTTCCACCAATCGCCGGACGCGCGGAACGGCCCGCGGCGGGCGATGATTTCTCCGGGGTGCGGGCCGTTGAGCAGGGCCAGCGGCCAGGGCGTGCGTTCCCGCGTTTCGTAGGCGACGGCGATTTGACGTGGCGGCCGGAAGCGGTGCAGCGGCACCGGGCAATCCGCGCGGGACGGTGTTTCCATGACGGGGATGCCTGCTCCCGCCGCCGGGTGCAGAGTGAATGCGTCCGGCCGGAACGAGTTTCCGGGCACGGGGATGCCCACCCGTCCGGGGCCTAACATCGCTTCGAGCTTGGCGAGGGTTTCCGCCCAGCGTTCCGGCTGTGGCAGTTGGCGGCCGAACCATTCGCGCTGCGCGGCGGTGGCGAAGGTGGTTCTGGCGTCGAGGTGCAGGGCGATCACCGCGGCGTCGAGTTGGATGGATTCCAGCAGGGTTTGCAGCGGTGACAACATGCCTTCGACTCCGGTCTGTGGCTCGGGCAGGCGCACCCGGCGGGACATCTCGTCGCCGGACTCCAGCAGCAGCCGGAAATCCAGCGAACTGGCGGCGAGATGGCGTGAGGCGAGGCGGCCGGACAAGGTGTGGAGCATGCCCTTGAGGACGAAGACGACGGGATCGAGCGAGTCGATGGGGTCGTCGAAATCGTAGGATTGCTCGAAGGTTTCGGGAGGGCGGTGGAGCCGCAGGAGGCGGCGGGTTTTGCCTAGCAGTAGATCGTGCCAGCGTCCGGTTTCCGGTCCCATCCGCTCGGTGAGTGCCTGGCGGGGGAGGGCCATGAAATCGCCCAGCGTTTTCAGCCCCCACAGTTCCAGCAACGGCAATGGATTGCTGCGGTTAGGAAGTGAGCCGAGGATTTCAATCGGCAGGCGGGCGAGATCGGCAGGCGTGATGATGCGTCCGCTGGTCGCTGGGTAGTGGGCTGCGAGGTAGGCAAGGTCGGGTGTGGCGGCGCGCGCGTGCTGGATTTCCGCTCCGGCGATGAAGAGGGCGTTGAGCGCGTCGGCGACGGGCTTGGAGCGGCTGGATAAATCGACCGTCACGGCATCGGCGGCGGTGATTTCCAGATCCGGGCCGAGTGATTCGCCTGCGAGGATCAGTTCGTCCCGCAGGACGGCTTCCGCCGCGGGGTCGCGCGGGATGACGACCAGCTCGGGGCAGCGGACCATCGCCCGGTTGAGCGGCCAGCCTGATAGGAGACCGGCATTCCGGGCGAGGCGGTTGAGCGCGAGCAGCGGGAGTTTTTCCTGCGGTGCGCCCGGTGTCCGCGAGGCGAGGATGGCGCAGGGGCAATCACGCGGCTGCGGATTGAAGCGCAACGCCGCGGCGACCGGGAAATCCGGGAGATGGAGGACGGCGAACATCGGAAATCAGGTGGCGCGGCGCAGCCCTTCGCCGGTGGCATGCAACCGCTGGAGGAGTTCCTGGCGCGGGCTGTCGAAGTCATGCAGGGAGAGCCCGGCGGAAAGCGTGAGCCGATGGGCGGCGCACGGCACCATGGGAAATGGTGCGAGCACCACGACGCGGCCGCCGGTGCGCCCGGCGGCGTGTTTCATCCTCAACCACGCGGAGGCCGGGATGGATGCGAGATCGCGCCGGGCGAGGCCGGTGGCGTCCAGCAGTATGAAGGGCACGTTGCCATCGTGGATGAGCAGGTCCGCGGCCTTGACCATTTCCAGCGCGGAGTTGCAACGGACCCAAAGCAGTTTCGAGCAGGCATGCCCGGTGAAGGATGCCGGATCAAAGGCGTCCGCGCCATCGACGAGCACCAACTCGGGATGGGGGCTGGATTCCTCCGGATCGCCCAAGAGTCCGGCGACCAGCAACAAGAGCCCGGCGACCGGGCCGGCGGGCATCACTTCCGAAATGGCTCCGGCTGGGAAACTGGCGCGTTCGAACGGCTTGCCCTGCGGGATGACCGGTGCGGGATCCGCCCGCACGCCGTGCGCCTGCGGGAACTTTTCCCGCAGTTGCTGACGTAGAATTTCCGCTGTCGACGCGCCCATGGGCGGACGATGGACTGGAAATTATGAATGTTCAAGAGAACAGTTTTTGGTGGCTCTTAGGTCGAAACCGGGAATTTTTTCCGGATGCGTTTTATCGAAACGTGCGGCTATCCGGAAGTGTGGTATTGACGGCGCCATATGTGAGCGTTACGCATGCCATATGCACCGCACGACTATTTTGTTGCCCTCCGATTTACGCCGCAAGGCGGACCGGGAAGCCAGGGCGCTGGGCATTTCCCTCAGCGAATTGATCCGCCGTCGGCTCGCAGCGGATGAGGCGGGCACTCCGACCAACCGGCCCCGGTTTTTTTCCCGACAACCTTGGACAGGGGCGGGTCCGGAGGACATGTCAGCGAACCATGATTCCTATCTCTACGGGCCATGAAGCGGCTGTTCGTGGATACAGGGGCTTTTTTGGCGCGGGAGATTGCCAATGATCAGCATCACCAGACCGCATGCCGAGGGTGGATCGAGGCTGAGGAACGTGGCTATCGACTGGTTTCCAGCGAGCATGTCCTGGACGAATCCGCGACCCTGCTCGCCCGCCGCAGCAATTATGCGTTTGCCGCACAATGGGGTGAGGATGTGCTGGCTGCCGG